>CAZFVB010000007.1:38739-61321 GCA_964522375.1 uncultured Chloroflexota bacterium | reverse complement strand
GCCATAGATCCCGAAGGTCGTTATGCCGTAGGTCTAAACTTCTCTCGTCTCGCCTCGCATCGACCAGGCTATGGCTACGAGGGGGTCCCAGATCCTTACGCCACGAATCCATCTCCCGCCGAAGACGGTCTGTGGAAGATCGATCTCGACTCAGGTGAATCCACCTTACTCTTATCGCTCGCGGCGGTGGTGAGCCTCGAACCTGACCCCGCTATGGCAAATCACATGCACTGGTTAAATCACGCCCAAATCAACACCAGCGGCACTCGGATCGCGTGTTTACACCGGTGGCAACCAGAGCATGGTCCCCGCCAAACACGCCTCCTCACCGTTGGCCACGACGGCTCATCGCCACGAATCGTGTGGGCCGCCCGCCATGTTTCACACTACGACTGGCGCAACGAAGATGAGATCCTCGTCTGGGGTGGCCAACCTTCTGCACCGAATTCTTTTTGGCGAATAAGTGACGCTGGGCGCACAGCCCAACCGTTTGCCCCTAACCTCCTACGCGAGGACGGCCATTGCTCGTTCTCTCCCGACCGACGTTGGCTGGTCACTGATACTTACCCAGACCAAGCTCGACTCCGAATCCTCAAGTTGGTCCGGGTTGCCGATGAGGCCTGCATAGATATTGGAGCGTTTTATGCACCGCCGGAACTGGACGGCCCCACACGAGTCGACCTGCATCCCCGGTGGAACCGTGAAGGAACCCAACTCTGCATTGATTCAGCCCACGAGGGCACGCGCCAGATGTATGTTGCTGACGTCGGACCAATGACAAACAGCACGCAGTAAACGCGTCACTAGTACAGACCCGCGCCCATCCACCTTCAATCTGTCTCAGCATATGGTTCGACAGCTAAATAAAATGGTGCGGTCATTCACACGTACACTGGGCACACGTGGATCGTGCGGTAGTAAAGGACGTGGCTGATGAGCTGGGGCATGTCGGGAATGTGCGGCGAAATTGCAGGACCTATAGATGACCAACTCGCAGGACTCCGATCACTCGGTGTCGCTCGAGCCAACCTCACGTCGTTGAGCTTCTCGAATGATGAAAAACCTCGTTCAATCAACGCCTTGACTGATGATGAACTGGTAGAGCTTCGACAGAAACTCCACACCAACGGGATCACCGGATACTGTGTCACCTCCCCCGTTGCTAAATACCCCGTAGACACTGATCCTGACTTAGTAGCCCAGCAACTGGACCGGTCGATCCAGGCGGCGAACATTCTGAATTCCCGCTACCTACGAATCTTTTCCTTCGCCCCTCGGGAAAATGGAACTGCGGAAACCGATCGCGACCAGATCCACCGCGCGTTTGAGGCTCTCGTGACCACGATCGAGAGCCAAGGCAACGGTGTAACCCCACTTCTTGAAAACAACTATCGGATGTATGCGTCCGATGGACCTACCACACGTGACCTTCTGGCTGACTATGAACCGAGAAGGGTCGCCCTAGCCTTTGATGCACACGCCTGTGTCGTCGCGGGCGTTAGAGCCTTCGACGAGGTTTGGCCGGAAGTCGAACCATGGGTTCAGGTGCTCCACCTAAAAGATTATGTGGCAGAGACAAAGACCATCGTTCCTGTTGGCCAGGGTGACGGTCAACTTACTGAGATCGTCAGTGCCGCCGACAGTTCAATCGTTGAGGACCTCGCCCTTGAACCGCACCTGCATAACTCCAAATACGGAGAGGGACGCGACCCCTTGGATCTTTTCAGGGAATCAAGAGATGCCGTCCTTAATATGCTCGACACCACCGGACGACCTCGTCCCACTGTCGGGAAGCCCTAAACACACTCACGATCGCTCAGCCGCCCTGGTTTTAGTGGCTCGCAGCCGCCGATGGCATTTGATCGGGAGTCATCGCATCACCCACAGCCCGAACCTCGTCAGCACGCGCACCAACAATCGCACCAGCAGCTGCCAACTCATCCTGCAAGGACCGGACATCCAGTTCCCGACTCCCAAGCTTCTCACGGACGGATTTTGCCGCAGCAGTTCCGGCGGCTTGGCCCATCCCCATGCATGTCAGGGTCACCCGACTTGACGCGAGGGCCGCGGAGTCAGCCGAATGACATCGGCCAGCGACCCATACGTTAGAAAGCCCTTGAGGAACCAAAGTTCCGTATGAAATGTCATATGGGCGGGTAATGACATGCTCGTGGTACCCAGAGGACCCAACTGGATGGCGATCGAGCCACCACCCACCAAGGCACACAGCGTCGTCATACGCAGTTGAAGCCCGAACGTCGTCAATGCTCAGGGTCTGATCACCAACTATTCGACGCGTTTCGCGAACCCCCACAACTGGACCTGTCGTCACCAAATACGCGTCCTTAAACGCTGGGATCCGCTCTTTAAAAAGATCGAACATTAATCGGGCATCTTCTCGCCCCTGAATCTCAGCCGCCGAGAGATCGTCAGGATCTACACCGTTGCCAGCAAATCGTGTCGCATTAAAGTAATACTCGCCCGGGCTTAAGGGAGCCATCCATGGCCCGCCGTACAAACGCAACCGCCCCTCCGCTCGAGCTTCCTCCAGTACTAGGCCACACTGCGATCTAACCTCTGGTGTCGCTTCAAACCCAGCAACTCGGAAGTGCAAGCTCATTGGTTGCTGCGCGTCAAGATCCTGTTCATATGGCGCACCAGCGAAAGCTGCTACATCCGCATCACCACTCGCATCAACAATGGCCCTGGGTTGTACCACGCTGAGACCGCCCTTATTGGCGACCACCACACCAGTAACCCGATCACCCTCACAAATGGCATCAGCGATGACAGAGTGATACAGCAAGCGCGCACCAGCCGCTTGCATCAGCCTGTCAGCTTCAAGCTTGAAGCGTTCAATGTCGAAATGGATCGTGGCACGATCAAGATTGCTTTGGGATTGGCCAACTTCCGCATTGAAACGAAATCGTGTCGATGCGAGATCACCCTGAGCATCGGTGTTCGCCGCCGCACGAGCCAAGTCAAAAGCAAGTCCCCCGACAATTGGAAGCCCCGACCGAAGATCTACAAACCCATCAAGCGATGCACCGACTACACCTGTAATGTAGCCGCCTGCAAATCCACCTCGCTCAACAACCAGCGTAGAGGCACCTGCTCGAGCTGCTGCCAATGCCGCGACCGTACCTGCACAACCCGCACCCACTACAAGGACATCCGGTCTCGAAATGATGTCAACAGACCTGGAAAGCAACATTAATTTCAGGTCCTATCTGCCAATGGACGAGAGTGTATCGTAAGGCTCTCGATGTCTGGCACCTCGATTCATAGCTCATCACGTCTTCGGCTTTCGCCTACAACCGAGATCCTTGACCAGACAGCCTCGGCGGAAACGATGGCAACCCTTTCGGGTTATGCCAGATCCGACCATCCGTCCATATTCACCACGACTCTAAACTCAGAGATGTCTTCGTTGTCCAAACGCGATCGAACATGTTTCAACAGATCCGGCACTGAAAATTGCACGCGTTGCGCAGTCGCACTTGATCGGCACTCGATCGTAACGACCGTCCCAATAACCGAACCCATACGACAGCGCCCAGCCAGGTCAGCCCCAAGCACCTCAGACAGTGCTGCTTCGACCGCATCCGCCGACACAGCACGTCGGATACCAAAGCGTATGTCCGGACGTTCCCTTAACCGGGAAATAAGATCTCGAATACTTTGCGGTGAGCGGCTTCGGCGATCAGCCATCGAGTTCTACGATCTCACCATCACGAACACAGAATCGCACCGCAAGCCCGACTGAAGCTTGACCGAGCAAGTCGGGATCCGCGGCTGTCGCAAGGACCTGGGCATCTCTCGGGATCCGCTCCATTAGAAGTTTTCGATGGTTGACGTCAAGCTCAGCACCAATATCGTCTAACAGGAGAACCGGAGCTTCGGCGCGATCCAAGGAAACCAGATCATGTTGCGCCAGCTTTAGTGATAAGGCAGCAACACGTAACTGGCCTCGCGACCCGACGTGCGCAATTGGACGGCCATCCAGGAACCCTCCTATATCGTCACGATGGGGACCCATACCGGAGGTGCCTCGGGCCACATCAACATCTCGAGTCTTAAGAAGCCTGGCCGCGTAGCTCACGGGGTCGGACGTGTCCGAGGATGGTCGGTATTCAATCTCAAAGGCCAGCGCTTCTCCCATCGTTCCGAATGCTTCGGTAACACCCGCACTAAGTCGGTCCAAATAGTGTTGACGAGCCATACCTAGCGCCACCGCGGGCACAGCGATACGTTCATCCCAAAATGCCAGCTCCACGGCCGATGACTGCCCTGCCTGTACACGCCGCAACAACGCGTTGCGACGACTTAGAATCGCTTCGTAATCTTCCAGAGTGCCCATATATGCCCTGTCCAGCTGAGCAGCCGCCGTATCAAGCCACCGCCGCCGCCCAGCCGGAGCCCCCGTCCAAAACTCCAAGTCCGTCGGCGAAAAACTGACCGCAAGCAACTGGCCTGAAAGTTCTGCCACACGCCTCCGCACGCCATTAATCCTGACCCGTCGCCGAACGCCAGAATCTTCGCCCTCATCAGGACGAGTGCGAGCTACTACAACTTCAACTTCAGTTGGCTCATTGGCAGAAACCACCGAGCTATACAGCCGGGCGAATCCCTCCGCACTCGAGGCCTCGAACCGAACCCACGATGCCTCCGGACCAGCACGCAGGCTTCTTCCGGTCGCCAAGATGTGGATCGCGTCAACCAGGTTGGTCTTGCCTTGGCCGTTGTCCCCAACCACCAGGCTCAATCCCTCTGGAAGATCGAGGGCGAGACGGTGATAGTTCCGAAAATTGGTTAGTTCAATTCGACCAATACGCATCGCGGCCCCCACGTGTTACACAACATGCCCACTCAATCCCACCATTGGTATCTATCACAGACGCGAAACTCACCCTATCTCTCAGGCGGGTCCAGCCGTCCGTCAGGATCGACCACATCTCTCCATCCCGTCCAAAACGCTGCGAGCTTACGCCGGCGCCAAAACAAATATATGAACAGCCCAGATCCCAGCAACACTACAACCACACCGTAAAAAACAAGCAGTCCTGTGAGCACATATGACATCCATTCCCAGTAGGCCACAAGGATAATTAGACCGAGCGCGAAAAGAGCCCATGGAACAAAGAACAGGGTCAGCACCTTGCCTTTAGTCGTACGTGGCAATAGCCTCATCATCTTGAAACAATCAAGCGCAGCAAGGGAATCGGGTTCATGCCAGTTCGTATCGTCACCGACAGCACCTCATCAATCCCCATCGACGTTGCGACAGAGCTTGGGGTTTCGGTCATTCCATTGCACGTCCACTTTGGCACCACCGGCTACCGTGAAGGGGTTGATTTAAGCACAACGGAATTCTATGAACTCCTAGGCACATCGTCCGACCATCCCGCCACCTCTCAACCGAATCCGGCTGAGTTCTTGGAACTATATCGCCAGATTGACGGTGTCGAAGACATTGTGTCCATCCACCTATCCACAGACCTGAGCAAAACGATTGAATCAGCACGACAAGCAGCCGCACAGATATCTCAGCGAAAAATCCATGTCCTTGACTCACGCCTTGTGAGCGTGCCCTTAGCATTTACTGTGATTGCTGCTGCAAATGCCGCGCGTGCTGGTGCCAATGCTCAGGAAATCAGCCAGTTGGTCGACGACCGTGCGCATAGATCGCACGTAGCAATAGTCGTCCCGACCCTTGAATATCTCAAGAGGGGTGGCCGGATAGGAGGCGCAAGCGCGTATCTCGGATCCCTCCTAAATTTCAAACCAGTGTTAGAGGCCCGCGGCGGTCGCGTCGAACCAGTGACCAGAGTCCGTTCTTTCGGCAAAGCACACGCCGCGCTGAAGGAATATGTCGATACACACGCTCCCAACGGAGTAGAAACCTGGGCCATACTGCATGCCAATGCACCGGAACATCGTGATCGCATTCGCCAAGAAATCACTCAAAACTTCGACAAAGACATTCAGTCATTCGACGACATAGCTATTGGCCCGGTACTTGGCACGCATGCTGGACCGGGAGCTTTCGGGATCGCGTTTGTAGCGAGACCGTAGCCTCAGACGGGCGACTGGACCCGATCCACACGAGCTGCCAGACGGATTGCCCTGACAACCTCTTCAGCCGGCCACCAGGCCTGCACACTAATGCGACGCATTTCGAACAACCTGTCGTAACGATGAACGATCCCGAGTTGGGTCGTCACCGCAGCCCGGTAGCCTGCATCCTGTACAAGACGAGCTGAATCTTGGTCGAAAAGCCCAAGCGGATAGGCAAAAAAATCCACGCCATCCACCGAGGATTCAATCTGCTCTCGAGACTCGATCACTTCCGCCTGAGCAGCCCCAAGGTTTTGCCTTACCAACGCCGTCAAATCAGCATGATTAAGTGTATGAGACGCAACTGTAGCGCCCGAACGCCTTAGCGCTTGAAGATCCTCGATGGACATATGCCCCTGTTGATGGCGATGAAAACCGGGCATCACAAAAAAGACGGCCGGTATACGCAATTCCTCCAAAACACGCACCGCTTCATCAAGTTGAATAATCCATCCGTCATCAAAGGAAAGAACAAACGCCTTGGCGGGAACATCAGCCCAACCCTCAACAGCTGCCACCAATTGCTCAAAAGACACCGGAACTAATCCTCTATCCAGCAGACCCTGTAACTGTGTTCGGAACGCCTCTGCGCCACGTGTGAGGTGATAGGTAAGAATGGGCACATGCACATCACTTAACTTGGACCTATTAGGACGTTCTATCGGAGCTTCACGACCTTCGCCCCACGCCCGCTCATCGGAGGTAAGCGATATGAACAAATCACCGAGATGACCTGGATACGGATAATATTCCCCGGGGGATCGCTCAAGAAGACGAACAACTTCCCGCTCGTAAAACTGCATCTGCCACCCACGCCACTGCACAGGTCCGCTTGCCAATTGGCCTGCATTAGCACGCTTCGCTTCATCCACCCAAGGCTCGGCAAAGTACCCCTCCGTCCTTGCGGGAGCGGTCGCCGATATAGCCCTTGCCATCGACAACCCAAGTTCGCCTAGCCTCGGCACACCCACCTTGAATGGTTGGGTCGGCCCAGGAACATCGAGCCGACCATGATTGAAGTACTGCTGCAATGTGTCACCAGCGAAAAGACCTGGGGTGATGGCATATCCAAGACGGCTCCGTCCACCGAGAGAGCTGAAGGCCCTCAGAAAAGACGCTTCTATCGCAAAACCATTCGTGTCACCCAACCGGGACCGCAGTTCACCCATCTCGAAAGCGTCGGCTAAAAGAATGAGCCCGGACCACGGCACCCATCGCTAGCCCCCACGTTTCGACAGTCAGAGTCTAGAGGCTAAGGGTAGGCCCAGCTGCACTCTGTTGGGCTACCTGTTCACGATATTCGTCAGCCATATTCCTAGCATCGGTGATGGACGAGTCTGGCTCGAACTCCCCACGTGCAGCAACCGGGATTGCCTCGACGTTCCGGTTGACGACCTGGGGAGGTATTGCGCATTCCGGAGCAATAATGTCGACCCCTGCCGAAACAATATCCTGAACCTCGACAGCCACATCCTCAGGCCTGCCGCTCAAAAGAGTCACAAAGTTGCTCACATTTCCTACCAACTTGAAATCCCCGACGACTTCTTTGGCCTGGTGCGGATTGTTTTCGGTGGCGAAATGAAAGGCTTCGAAACCTGCGTCTTTTATGTACTGCATTCGGTCAAGCGTCTTACCGCAACAGTGCAAAATCACCGGACCTTTGATCTCAGGTGTGATTTTCTGATGCACAGGCATCAGGAAATCACGATAAGTTTCCGCACGCACCAGATCACCCGTGGAATGGTCGGCCAAGCAAATCGCATCGGCTCCAGCTTCTAGCTGAGCATTAGCAAACTCAATTGATGCCGGCATTAACCGGTCAAGACACGCATGTACATAATCCGGCTCAAGGATGACGTTGATAAGAAATTCCTGAGGGCCAAACATGTGGTACGAAAGGGTCCACGGCCCCATAACCTTCCCGACAATAGCCGCATCAGGCTGCCGCTCACGCAAGATCTTTATCGACTCGATAACAGCCTTCGTCTCGCGACGCTCCAAAAAATCTGCCGGTATAACGATGTCCTCTGGTCGCGTCCAAGGATTGGGCGGGCTTACAGCCGGCATCCGGGGACCAGAAATTATCTGGCCAGTACCTTTATTGAACTCCCACGGATCCTCGCCCCATTCAATTTCAGCGCCAAGCGCTGCAGCACCATTGATGATGCTGAAATACGGCATGATCGTGTCGTAGCCATGTACCGTAAAACTCCGCTCAGCAATGAGAGCGATAGCCTCAGCCTCGTAGTGCGCCTCCGGCCACTCAACACCAAGCCGACGCATTTCCTCGTAAGTCGCTAACGATGTCGGGCTACCTACCGCAATACGGTCGACCGGCTTCCCAAGAAGGGCATTGATGTAACGCTCGCGACCCGTCATTGTTTCCCCTGTTATCGCGTCACCCACGAACACGCTCCATCTACGAAGTTTTGACCAGTATAGGCAGCGAGCCGCTGGCCTTCACGGCTAATCGGCTTTTGACCCGCCTATGAACCGCAAGTAGCATCAAAGCTTCGGGGTCCAGTATGCCGGCCCCGTTATGCATTTCAAATGACCTATAGACGAAAACACGTAAATACTTCTCAACTGGAGGCCAGCCTTGGACGCCCTATGGGTGGCCGTCGCGACGATTGCGACGCTCACACTTGGGCTCGTGGCGGGATACTTCTATCAGATTCAGCTGTCCAGATCCTTCGAGCAAAAACTAGCTCGAAGAGTTCAGCAAGAACTGGAAGAAGTCGAAGCCCAACAACGAGCCAAAACCCAGCAAACAGCCGAAGCCATTCAGGAACAGCAGCTTGTCGCCGATCGAGACATTCAGCGCCGTCGAAACGAGCTTCGTGATTTTCAGGGACAACTACGCCAACGTGAACAAGCGCTAGACACACGAGCAAATCGTCTCGATGCTCTAGATGCTGAGTTCAAAACACGTGATGGTGCCCTAGAAGCACGCCACGCTGCGCTCGAGAAGCTCGAACAAGCGAACGAAGACATGCGTCAGCAGCAAATCGTCAAGCTTGAATCTGTCGCAACAATGACTCGAGACGAAGCAAAAGACCAGCTCCTGGCCTCAATTGAACGCGACGTTCGCGAGCTCGCTAACCAACGGGTCCGACAGATAACTGCAGAGGCTGAAGAAACCGCTGAGTCAAAAGCCCGGTGGCTTGTCGGCTTGTCACTCCAGCGAGTTGCAGCCGCCCATACGACGGAAGTAACTACTTCCGTCGTTGATCTTAAGAGCGATGAACTTAAGGGACGCATCATTGGACGGGAAGGCAGAAATATTCGTGCGTTAGAAGCCGCAACTGGTGTTGACGTCATTATTGACGACACCCCAGAAACTGTAGTGCTGTCAGGGTTTGATCCCGTGCGCAGAGAAATTGCCCGGGTCGCTCTCCAGCGTTTAACCGTCGACGGACGCATCCATCCAGCCAGAATTGAAGAAGCAGTGGCAAAAGCTCGAACTGAAGTCGATGAGATTATTGAACGGGAGGGTGAACAAGCAGGGTATGACGCAGGCACTCCCGGTTTGCCACGCGAAGTGCTCCGATACATGGGGCGCCTCCGATTTCGCACCAGCTACGGGCAAAACGTCTTGAGCCACTCAGTAGAGGTTTCCCTACTCGCCGCCACCATGACTGCTGAAATAGGTGGGAACGTAGAAGTTGCCCGACAAGCCGGTCTTGTTCATGACATAGGTAAAGCAATCGATCATGAGGTCGAAGGCCCTCATGCCTTGATCGGTGGCCAGCTATTACGACGTTCGGGGATTAAAGAAGAGGTCGCGCACGCCGCAGAGGCCCATCACTTTGAAGTCGAACTGAAATCATTCGAGGCATTCGCTGTCGCGGCTGCTGACGCAATTTCGGCCTCCCGACCGGGCGCCCGCCGTGAAACCGTCACGCGTTACCTGCAACGCCTTGAAAAGCTTGAACAAATCGCAACATCGTTTGAGGGAGTCGACTCTTGTTATGCCATTCAGGCCGGACGTGAACTGCGTGTCTTGATACGTCCGGACCTTGTGGACGAAGCCAGCGTGGAACATTTGACCGCGGATATTGCAAAACAAGTCCAAGAATCCATGGAGTATCCAGGCCAAATAAAAATCACGTCTATACGAGAAACTAGATCCGTCGATTACGCCCGATAGAACAGACGGCTACTGGACAACCCTTTCAAACGCACTGGGTCTCGGCTCCCATGCTAAAATATTTGTTTATTAAACATTTATTTATATGACACAGTCGTGACTACTGATCTTGGAGTAATGCGTTCGTTTGCCAGGGCATTGGGCTCTAGAACTCGATTGCGCGCAATTCGTGAATTGTCACGAACCACTGAACTCGATGTTAGCGAACTATCTAGACGACTCAATGTAAGTCAACCATTGATGTCCTGGCACCTAAGACGGCTCAGGCGAGCTGGTCTCGTGCGGGCTCGACGAGAAGGTCGCCACGTCCGCTACGCCCTTGACCGAGTAACACTAGGAAACCGACAGGAAACGCTAGCAGGATTGATCCAGACATTTTTATCGCAAAACCACAGCGCCCATAGTGAAAGCAATAGATCAACAGTTAAGGCACCCTCAAATGTGGCTGGAGGATAGTTATGAGTCACGCAAATAGGAATGGAAAGGTCCGAGTAGCGCTAGTAGGCGTCGGTAACTGCGCTTCAGCGCTAGTACAAGGCGTAGCGCATTATAGAAATGCTTCGGCCGACGAGTTTGTCCCCGGGTTGATGCACACACAACTGGGCCCCTATCACATCCAAGACATCGAGTTCTCGGCCGCTATTGACGTAGATCGGTCAAAGGTTGGCAAAGACCTATCTGAAGCCATCTTCACCGAGCCCAACAACACACCAAAGTTTTCTGATGTTGACCAGCTTGGCGTGACCGTCTCACGTGGAATGACACATGACGGCATCGGCTCCTACATGGCTGACACAGTCATCAAGGCTGACGGGCAGACCGATAACGTGATCGAGTTGCTTAAGGACACTCACACTGACGTCGTCGTAAATTACCTTCCAGTGGGCAGCGAAGAAGCCACCAAGTGGTATGTAGAGCAAATCCTCCAAGCCGGATGTGCCATGGTCAACTGCATGCCAGTTTTTATTGCAAGGGAAAGTTACTGGCAGGAACGCTTCCGTGAGGCAGGATCACCGATTGTAGGAGACGACATCAAATCTCAAGTCGGAGCCACAATCACACACCGAGTGCTCACCAAACTGTTTAGAGAGCGAGGCGTCAAAGTTCTCCGGACGTACCAGCTAAATGTCGGTGGGAATTCCGATTTTAAGAACATGCTTGAACGCACACGTCTGGAGTCCAAGAAAATCTCAAAAACTGACGCTGTCACGAGCCAGCTTGATTACGACATAGGTTCGGATAACGTTCACATAGGACCAAGTGATTTTGTGCCATGGCTTGGTGACAGAAAATGGGCATATATCCGAATGGAGGGTGTCTCCTTCGGCAACCAGCCTCTAAACGCAGAATTAAAGTTAGAAGTTGTTGATTCGCCTAATTCAGCTGGCGTCGTTATCGATGCAGTGCGATGTTGCAAGATCGCGTTAGATCGAGGATTGGGTGGCGCGATTGAAGGCCCGTCAGCCTACCTGATGAAATCACCACCAATTCAGTACTCTGACGAGGAAGCCCATGCGATGACCGAGGACTTCATCCGAGACTCATCTTCAGCAAATGAGACAAGTAGCGACACGTAACCCGTGACAGCGCTCGTCACCCTTGCGGCTCACGCCGAACGCTGGATACCCCGATTCATAACATTCGGGATCGCCCGGATGATTGGGGTGGGTGTGTACTGGCTAAACCCAAGGGTCCGACACAATACAAACTCAAACATGGCGGTGGTTCTAAATCTCCCACCTACAAGCCCGCAGGTACGACGGCTCGCCATGGCATCAGTACTCGCCTACACCGAACATTTGGTCGACTTTCTACGTAGTTATCGCATGAGCACCGATGAACTCTTACGTAAAACCACCTTTACCGACGGATTCAAGCACTATCTCGAATTCCAAAACAGAAGTCGCGGCGGAATTTTGATCACCGCCCACTTTGGGAATTGGGAGTTGTCTGGTGGACTCGTATCTCTCGACTGCCCCACCTATGCTGTGGCCGAAACCTTTGGGAACCGGTCAGTAAATGCGTTTCTGCATAACGTCCGTGCCCGTAAGAACATTCAATCGATCCAGATGGGTAACGCGGGACGGGAACTGTTGGACACACTAAAGCGAGGGGATATCGCCGCTCTGTTAGCCGACCGCCCTACCCCAGGGAAAGGCGCCAAAGTTAACTTCTTCGGACGGCCAGCCCAGCTTCCGGACAGTGCGGCAAGACTTGCCGTCAGAACAAACAGCCCCGTACTTGTAGGTGGTGTGATTAGAAAAACAGACGGAACCTACACAGTTCACGCCATGCCAGTCATATACCCAGACTCTGACCGTCCCACGAAAGAAGCGGTAGCAGACACCATGCAACGGATCATGTGGGATATCGAATCACTCATCCGAAAAGCCCCCGAACAGTGGTACATGTTCCGACAAATGTGGCCCGGGGCCGACAAGGCGTGAAAATACTGCAAGTCTCTCCTTACGACTTTCCCTACCCAGGAGGGGTAACCCAACACATCATTAATCTCGACCGTGAATTGCGTGCTCGTGGCCATGACGTTCAGATCATGGCACCAAGCACCGAAGATTCTGTTGAGGACACATTCCCTGGCTTTGTCCGGGTCGGTTCCAAGGTCATTCCCCTTCCCGTCAACCAATCTAGAGCCCGGCTTACCTTGTCGCCCCAACTGCTCCCACGCGTCCGACGATTCTTAAAAGAAAACCATTTCGATGTCATTCACCTCCAAGAGCCCCTTGTCCCAGCACTTCCACTGACGGTGTTGCGCTATTCAAAGACGATAAATGTCGGCACCTTCCATGCCGCCCGAAATTCGGCAATGTTTTACCGAACGACACGACCGTTAATCCAGCGCCTACAACGCCGACTGCACGGAAAGATCGCCGTCTCTGAGGCTGCCCGAGAACTTGTCTTTAATTCCTACAAAAGCTCGTACCGAATCATTCCGAACGGCATCGATTCAGATTATTACGGTGCCCCACAGCCGCCAGCTGAAAATATGGAAAACGACAAATTCAACGTCCTCTTCGTCGGAAGACTCGAAAAACGAAAGGGACTCCAGTACCTCCTTCGAGCCTGGGAACTTGTTCAACAGATGCGACCAGCATCCCGGCTAACCGTGATCGGAGCATTCAGGCAGAAACAGCTCCGCTCCTACCAACGCCAGGCCAGCGACTTAAGGCTACGGGATGTCATATTTAAGGGCTTCGTAAGCGATGACGAAAAACGACGCCATCTTCAATCAGCCGATGTCTACTGCTCGCCAGCGACAGGTGGTGAAAGTCAGGGCATCGCGTTGCTGGAAGCAATGGCTGCTGGAACCCCGGTAGTTGCATCCGACATTCCAGGTTTTCGAACGGTCTTGGTCGAACGAAACGCTGCCATTCTTGTTCCTCCAAAAGATCATGTGGCTCTTGCTCGAAGCCTGGTGCGTTTATCAAGAAATTCTGAGAAGCGTCAGCAGTTAGCCAATGCTGGACGACTTCGTGCTCAAGACTTTGCATGGAGCACGATTGCTGATCGGGTTATCGCCTATTACGAAGAATTAGTAAACGAGAGTGAGATTGGGGGACCATATTGGACCCAATCAGCTGACCTCGTAGGCACAGGCCATCCCGAATGACCAGAGACGCACTGCAAAGAGGGGGGCGGCGATTCAGTGAACAACTAGCCAGACCACTCGCTCGCACAGGGATCGATCCCAATGCACTCACGGTAACTGGCTTTCTGATGAGTATCCCAACAGCACTGGCAATAGCTACAGACCGGACATTGGTGGGTGGAATTCTAGTGTTGTGCACAGGCGCTTTTGACACCCTGGACGGAGCCGTCGCTCGTTTGACTGGCAACGGATCAAAGTTTGGCGCATTTCTCGACTCAACATTGGACCGATGGGCCGAAGGCATTATTTTCACCGGTTTAGCCTGGCTTTTCGCGGTTCGGGGCACCCAAACTGAGCTCGCCCTCTCGGTACTTACCCTGGTCGGATCAATGCTAATCAGCTATACCCGAGCACGGGCAGAAGGATTAGGTATTGATTGCAACGTCGGGTTCCTGCAACGACCCGAACGACTTCTATTGATGGGGATTTCTCTCTTAGGTCCAAACTGGCTTCTCAGTGGCGGAATGTGGTTCCTGGCGGTTGCCACACAAATAACAGCCATCCAACGGATATTCCACGTGCACCGCGAGATAGAGCGTGGAAAATCCGAAGCACTGGATGACGCTCCAGACAACTAACAACCCTCATCTATTCGAGAGGTAGTGTTACAACTTCACCAGTAAAGTAAGACTTGTACCCAGCCAACAACGTTTCAATCTGCGCTACACCATGATCAACGTTGTTGGGTGGGTGATTCCCCCTGTCGATCGCCCACGCCAACTCATCCAATAAGGTCGTCACTCCACTCGCGTCCGAACCATTCACCCGAGTTGCTGACTTTCCATCCGATCCAGCGGTTGCATAGACAGCGGCATTCGGCGGCGAACCATCAGCCACGATCGAACCCTCAGTACCCACAACGAGCACCTTGTCTACACCACCAGCAGGATCCGTCTGACGACCATAGCGACCAGTTGTAATTGTGGCCGTCACTCCATTCTCAAATCCCATTTGCATCAACGCGAAATCCTCCACGCCCCGCTCAGCATGCGTCGCCAGCCAGTATTGACCGAGCCTTGCGTATACCGATCGAACCGGAACCCCAACCAGATCCTGAACTAGCCCAACCGGGTATAGACCTATCTCATGCAACTCACGTTTGGCCCAAACGTTGTGACCTGACCCTGATGGGTCGAGCCCCGGCGATCGAAACGTAAATGTCTCGAGATCCGTCGATATACACGTTTCCCAACCGTCCGGAACAGTACCCGCCTGGCCTTTTGCAAAAATAAGATCCCAATGAATCGCGATTAGTTTGCCAACAGCACCGAGTTCGACTTGGCTCCTGATCACACTCGGTGTTGCTGACAACTGCCGACCATAAATCACAGCCGTAACCCCAGTGGTTCGTACAGCTTCAGCTATATCCTTTGCCTCAGAAACGCTCACAGCGTGCGGTTTATCCATAAAGAGATGTTTGCCGGCAGCAGCCATTTGGCGAGAAATTTCTCCACGCCGTTCCAGTTGAGCACAGACGCTGCACACATCAATCGTTGGATCATCTGAAACTTGCCCTATGTCCTCTAAATACGGCACACCGTATTCACTCGCGACGCCCTGGTTCGCAGAAATGATGTAATCGTCAATCTGCCCCGGGTCGTCAGCCACACAAGCAATCTCAAAGCGAGGATGCTCAGCAAACGCAGGCGCATAGATTGAGGGCTGATGCATCGCACAACTCAGAAGAGCTACGCGGTAAACAGGAAGCTTGCTCAACGAGAAAACTCCGTTCGCATGAGATCAGCTGACTGGCATTTCTTCATCCAGCACGCACCAGCATACCGATGGACCACGCCAGCACTACAGTTCTTTAGGAGCCTCGAAGCGGTGTGCCCCATTCAAGGTTGCCTGCCCCCGAGTCATAGAGGTTCACGCCCACTGTGGGAGCCATGTATTCGAACACAATTCAGCGGCGCCAAATCGGCGAAGTATTTGGAGCCGAGTAATGGTACGTCAGACAATGAAACAGAAGTGCACCACCAGCAGGAACTTCTGCCGCCACGACTTCGGCCGGATCAATCAGGCTTTCATCGAGTGGGTCTTCGAATAGCCCTCGTCGGTGACTGCCAGGAACAACTTGAATACACCCGTTCTCTAACGTTGAATCGTCAACGTAATACTGAATTGCCACGACTGGAACGTGCTCGGGCTGCAGGTCATTGCCGAGAGGACGAAGTCGATCGGCTTCGTCGGGCGAAATAAAGCCCTCGGGAAGATCTTGATGCCACGGCTTAGCCGAGCCCTCATGTGGCGGCTTCATCATAGCCTTGGAATGGTGAAAGGCGATGTCTGGCCCAATAAGATCCTCAAACAAATCCAGCACATCTGACCGTTCCATAAGCTCACGCCAGGGAGCCCCCCCGTGCACATGAATGTTTGTAATCTTTCGAATGACCGTTCGCTCTAAATCCCGGGAGTCAGGTTCATGCGTAAAGTCGGGATGGCTATGTGCTTGTACCCAGTCGTCAAGAACAGCGAGACTATCTCGCAGCGCGCTCACATCCCCATCGCTCAAAAATGCAGGAAGCACAAGGTAACCGTCTTTCCAGAATTTCTCAGCCTGCGCAGCCGTCAAAACTTTTAGCGTCTGAGTCGTCATGAAAATCCCGTCTTGTCCCCGCGGTGATAACCAACCGCATACCGATAGACTGATCATCGCAAATATCCAGCATGTCCGAGCAAAACCCAAGGAATACGGCTCTAAGAGTGGATGGTGAACTAGACACAAACATTAGCGACGACCCTCTACGCTTCGCCCTAGCTTCTTTCAACACCGCTCGATCAATAGGGGAACTGCACGCGACATCGCCAGTTGCCGACGCATACAACCTTCTAGACGCAAGCCGTCGAGTAGCGATTGTGATGCGACCCGAAACATTTCCAGACGTGTATCGCGAAGCAGTTCGCCCACTAGCCCTTGCCGCCCGACATCTGGTCTTGTCGGGCCATCACTTGCTGTCTGAGCAGGCAAGAAGTGTTGTCGAAGCGGTCACGCATCTTCTTAGTGAAACATCCCCACACGAAACAAAGATATACGCGCCCCTGCTCGAAGCTCGAGCCATCGCCTACCGATTTTCTGGCCTCGAAAACACTGCGGTGTATTTTTCGAACCTTCAACAAGCGTTCGCGGACTTACTGCTCGCTATTGATGCCCACAGAAGCAAATCTAATGTGATGGGGGAAGCTCAAGCCAACCTTGAACTCGCCGAGACGCTTGGGATCTACGCCTTTCATCTGAATAACCGTGAAGATGCCCCTGAATTTCAGGAAGCCTTTGACTTCGTATCGTTCGTTCGCAATCAAACAGATACCTCCCCGAACCCTGATACCAACCCCGTTACAGTCATCGAACGTGCCACCACCTGTGCACAACACGCCGCATCTACACTCGCACCCACTCACGACCCTATCGGCCATGCTAGATGTCTCATTATTCAGGCCGGTCTTCGGCTAGAGCATCCAGATCACCACCCTGAAGAGTCCTCTTCGGCCGCCTTACAGCTAGCGGACAAGAGCATCCACATGTTGAGCCACAGTGCCCCACCTTACGTACTAGCGTGTGCCTATCAGGTCAAAGCTCACGCCCTGCAAGCTACGGATCCAGAAGCCGCTACTCGAGCGGCTGACGCATCTACCGCGCTACTTGCCAAGACGCGAATGCTCCCCATCCTCGGCCATGAGGTGTCCGAATGAGCATGGCGCAACCAGACCATGATGTCCTGATCCTCGGTGGAGGCCCTGCCGGTTCGACGCTCGGTGCGATGCTTGCAAACGACGGGCTAACCGTCGCAATCGTTGAACAATCGCTAATGCCACGCCCACACGTTGGAGAGTCACTGATCCCGGGGGTCCTGCCACCCTTGAAAGAAAGCGGTGCCCTCGCTTCCGTCCAATCTGCCGGGTTCACCAAGAAATATGGCGCAACATATGTGTGGGGACGAACCAGAACCCCGTGGACCGTAAAATTTAATGAGGTCTACCCTGACCAAGCGTTTTCCTACCAGGTGGATAGATCCCTGTTCGACAAAATCCTGCTCGACCACGCTGCCGAGAGCGGCGTCACCGTTCACCAGGAAACCACCGCTCTTTCCCCCATCGGAAACTCAACCGCTGTAAGCGGGGCTCGATTAAGTAACCGGGACGGCCAAGAATTCGACATGAAGGCCGCCCTAACAATTGATGCCACTGGCCAAAACGCTTTGTTCGGACGACATTTCCGAACCCGAAACTTTAATGAGGGTCTTCGCCACATCGCCTTATACGGCTATTGGAGTGGCGGCCGTGATCTTCCCGATCTTCTCCCCTCCAACGACCCCGAGGATGCCGGGAACATCCTTATTGTGACAGTACCTGACGGCTGGATCTGGCACATACCCATCACCCCGGACATCCGAAGTGTTGGTCTTGTAACCGATCCCTCAGTTATCGCAAAATTGAATGCCACGGACCGGACGGACTATTACCTTTCCCAGGTTCGGGCGTGCACCGAAGTATCTACCTTGTTAACCAGCGCTCAATGGACAAGCCAGAGCGTCTCGGTCATAAGCGACTGGTCCTACACATGTTCACGCTTCGCCGGACCCGGCTACTTCCTGGTAGGCGATGCGGCATGCTTCATCGACCCGATCCTATCTACTGGGGTTAGTCTTGCCGTTAACGCAGCATCACGAGCCGCGCGGGTGGTGCGAACTAGCCACGCAAGCCCGTGGCTTAACGATCTGGCCCTCGATTGGTATGAATCCGAATACCGCAACATCGCGGACGACCTTACGAACATGGCAGACCATTGGTATACAGGTAACGCGGACACCAACGATTGGTTTTGGACAGCTAAAAACTTAGCGGATCCCGCACAGAATTTTTCGATACGTCAAGCGTTTGTGCATCTGTCCTCAGGCATCACGTCAACCACCAAGGAGTCCGGGAGCAGCCTTCAGAACTCTGGTGGGTACAGTCCTCGGCAGCTCGATCTGATCTACCAAAACCTTGATGTTGCCCTGACTGGAGAGATCAAGACCGCTTTCTCTCAAGCCGAAGCTTCCGTAACAGTTGCAGAGAATGGTTCTAGTCCCAGCTCAAGCACGGTACTGTCTCGCCGACCTCAACTTCGAGAGTCAATTAGCTACCGGCCGTACATGCTCGCATCAGGAACATCTCTTGAGCCGATTACTCGAGTAACCCGTGCACATCCTAACGCCGGGCCGCAACACGGGGATTTACCCATAGCCGCCCTACCCGTTCTTGAAAACATTGATGGGGAACACACTGGCCTATCCATACTGAATACTCTCCGGTCTGAATACAAAAACTCAAAGATCACTCCTCATTTACATGATCTCGTCACCACAACGCTAATCGGCTTGGCCAAAATGGGAGCTATTGATATCACCTGAGCAGCAATCTGATCGGGTTTCATTGCTGTAATTAATTACGAAGCATTAGGAAGAGACCACTCTCAATCAGATTTACTACGCGCGCAAAGAAAATTCGCGTTCAAATCACCTTGATGCTTGAGACGCAGAAACACGAGTGGCCCAGCGGTCCTCCAGCTGCTTTTGCGACTGGTATCCGTACAACATAGTCGTGATGGCCTCAACTACAAGTGATCCGCCCATAGCAACCACACCGATCACCCCACCCGACCAGTCCGTAAACGACACAGTTGCCCCTAGTATCACCAGGAGCCCTGCGAGACGAAGAATGTTGACATAGACAATCAATCGGGTCTTCCGCGTGGAGAGAATTGCGCTGGTATAAATCGCCTCCTGCACAAGGAGAGGCGGCAACGCGGCAAGCACACGAAGACCCGTTTCCGTCATATCCTGAAGCCGACCCGTCGCACCAAGCAACGTGTGTACGACTAGCGACGTCAACGGCGGGACAAACGCGACCACGGCAGAAGGAACCGCAACGACGACAGCCACCACATAGGCAAACCTACGGCCACTCGCAGGATTTTCCCCTCGTGCCATAAGAGCCAACAGCGTGGGTTGTATTCCCCACATCAAAACAAGAAACGTTTGGTTAACACCCCATGCTAAGGCCACAGCCGCCACACTGGTGTCTGGATGCGGTCCTCTCGTAAGAACCGCGTTAATTATCGGGGTCGTGACCGTCGGAAGAAACGCTGCGAACAGAAGGGGACCAAAGAAGCGCAACAAGGCTTGGTATTCCGGCGCCGGCTGTTGCGATGCCCGTAATGTCTGTTGGAGTGGCCGGTTGGTAGCCCAAAGCAAAACAACTGTCTCCGCCGCGGCCCCAGCTGACACGGCAATAGCCGCAATCGGCGAGCCTGCATTCGCGTCAACCGCCGAAATACCCAAACCAACAAGCATGACAGTAGCGGCGCCGGTACCCGTGCCAATCCAGATAAGGCGAGGCCGGTTGATACGCAAAGCCGTCCCATACAAGTGCGTACGAATCACTGCAAGCACCGGAAATGGCACAAGCGCGATTAAGGCAAGCCGAGTTTGATCTCTGAGAGAGCCTTCCGTCGCAAAGACCACGTCTAACAGAAGGTCTCGGATCGGGGTGAAAGCCGCCAATAACGCGACAACCCCACCAAGGCCTGCAAACACGCCCACGAAAACCCGAATCCGCCACAGTGAGGCCTGATCTTCCAAGAACACAAGCGTCAGTTGTTGGATGCGCAGCTGTGGGAGTGCAACCAACATCATGATGCTCAGGGCAATCGCATAACCGCCGATCGCTGCCTCAGGCTCAACACTTCGAGCCAACATCGCGTTGAGCAGCGGCGCAAGGACGTTAGATATTCCGAGGTTCAAGGAAGCCGGCAAGAGTAATGTTGACGCCTTCCATAGATAAGGCCGACCATCGCCACTGGTATTTATTGCCATAGATTCAGTCAGCGTTGAACCAAGCTCCGAATTCTTTTGTCAGCCTTCGCTAACGACGCGTGGATAGAGCTGCCTAGATGAACCCATGCAGGTGCCAGTTCCGCATGTAGCTCCGCGTGTCGCAGGGCTTCAAGGAAATCCTCTGGCCCATCCCATGGTCGAATTAATTGCCAGCAGCGTCCAATCTCAACCGCCAAGTGAGAATCCGAGCCAACGGACCGGACACAGCCGTGAGATTGCGCATAGGCATCGGCCAAATCATTGTCCCGGTGCCTCAGGGTTCGACCATTAAAGACTTCCAAAATGTCGATGTCACTCACGATCGAATCAGTCGCCTCTTGTCCAAGCGCTGAACGACGGAACCTATCAAAAGGGTGAGGAACCAGAACTAATCCGCCCTGAGCCTTGATAGCTGCCACGGTCTCGACGGGCGACATATCCCGCGGGATAGGTTCAGACAAGAAAAGCCCGATGATATCCCCCTCCGTACTCTTAATTTCTTCACCAAGGATGACGGTAAATGGTGCCCGCGCAGCCAATTCAAAGGCTCCGTCCATCGTGTTGTGGTCCGTGACCGCGAGCGCATCAATGCCTCGTTCTTGATTCACACGAATAATAGTCTCCAGCGAAAGACGGGAATCAGGCGACGCCAAAGTGTGAGAGTGCAGTTCAACCTTTCGCCATTCGGACACTACGCAAAGCCCCCAGGCTTTTTGGATTATCAGGTCTGGACGGACTCAGCCTCGGCCTTTCGCCCTGTACCCATGATGCCCTCACGCTCAATCTTCCGACGCAACGCTAGGATTCCGTCAATTAAGGCTTCTGGCCGGGGCGGACAACCCGCAATATAGATATCAACGGGCACCACTCGATCAACGCCCTGCAGCGTGCTGTAGCTACGAAACGGTCCACCACATGTCGCACATGCCCCCATTGCTATCACCCACTTGGGATCAGGCATCTGGTCATAGAGCCGCTTGACAACTGGAGCCATCTTGTTGGTGACAGTCCCCGAAACAATCATCACATCCGACTGTCGGGGTGAGCCTCTAAACACTGTTCCAAATCGATCCAGATCGTAATGTGGAGCCGCACTCGCCATCATCTCGATCGCACAGCAGGCCAGCCCAAAACCCATCGCCCATAGCGAGTTTGATTGTGCCCAGGTGAACAATTTATCCACAGTTGAGGTCACAACATCAAGGCCGCCAACCTGAGCTGTGGCTTGCACCAACGGAATGGTGTCGTCGCCAAGTTCTAGATCAGCCTTGCCCCACGGTTGGTGACCCATTGGCACACGATCCAGACCAAAGTCATGTCTATGTTGACCGCTCTTGTCACCCGGATCAGCCATGGGACGCCTTTCATTCTTCGCATGTGGCACTGCAGATTGTACCCTCGAGCGACGCTGCGTATATACACAAGAACAATCCCCGCAAATCACCTGCCACATGCGAAGATTTGCATGCACGTAATCCAGGGGTCTCCCCTGGTTGGAGTCCAGCATCAACACAAGCATCACCGTTCAGTCCAAGTTTCTGCCTGAAGACTGCAAGATCGCCTGCCCGGAAGGCACGACGATCCTTGATGCAGCCCAGGGGAACGACATACCGGTCGAGACCGTCTGTTCCGGCAAAGGAACCTGTGGCACCTGCAGGGTGTTGATCCGAAACACGCAAGTGCCTACACCAAATGCTCACGACCGACGGAGACTCTCGGACCAACAACTCGCACACGGCTGGCGACTCGCCTGCCAACACCCCGTAAGCGAAGGAGCGATCTACACCCACC
>CAZFVB010000007.1:401-38729 GCA_964522375.1 uncultured Chloroflexota bacterium | reverse complement strand
ACGTCTAGACCCTGAAGTGCAGAAGATTTATGTAAAGCCATCTCCAGCCACCTTGCATAACCAAACTGCCGATTGGTCACGCATCCAAGACGAATTAGCCGCGGTCGCTGGTGACATCGATCCCACCCTTGAAGCCATTCAAAACCTCGCTGAGCTTGGGGAAGCCGTTGATGACGGTGTCACCGTCGTTATTGCCGGGAACCACATCGTCTCGGTCGAGGCTGGAAACACCACAGAGCGAACTTTTGGCATGGCGTTCGATATCGGTACAACGACCATCGTTGGAGCCCTAATGAACCTCGTCACCGGCGACGAGATCGCCGTAGCGTCTGGACTCAACGACCAGCATGTCTACGGGGGGGATGTTATTAGCCGAATGAGCGTCACGATGCGGGGTTCGGAATGGGTGGATCGACTCACCGAAGCGGTTAGATCCACCATAACTACCATTATCAACGATTGTCTCGCCAAAACCAGCGTCGCAGCCCACGAAGTTTATGAATTGACCTTTGTCGGGAACACGGTGATGGAGCACCTGCTCTTAGGCATAGACCCTTCACGTATCTCTTATTCGCCGTTCGTTCCAACCATTGTTGACCCCGTATCAACAACAGCTGGACAGCTCGGATTGCCGGTACTGTCCTCTGCAAATGTCTGGGTTGCCCCGAACGTGGCAAGTTACGTAGGCGGTGACATCGTTGCATTGATGCTCAGCACGAATCTCGGCCGTCGAGACGGTAATGTCGTGGCCATAGATGTTGGAACGAATGGTGAGATCGTCCTCCAAAAAGGTAAGGAGCTCTTTGCTACCGCGGCTCCTGCAGGACCGGCATTTGAAGGCGCCGAAATTACCCAAGGCATGCGGGCAGCTCCCGGAGCTATCGAACGCGTACGCATAAGGAACGGTTCGGTTGAAATTGACGTGATCGACAACGCAGAACCATTGGGCATATGTGGATCTGGCCTTGTCGACGCGGTTTCTGAACTCTTGCGTGTCGGTCTCATCGCGCCTTCCGGACGTCTCCTCACCGCCGATGAAGCTAAAGAAATCGACCCGGGACTATCGGGACGGATCGTCCCTGATGAAACCGGTGGCGCCTTTGTCCTCCATGAGTCGCGAGACCAACCCGAACAGGCGATCCACTTGCACGCTCAGGACATTCGACAACTCCAGCTAGCAAAAGGCAGCATTCGATGCGGCGTCAACGTCCTGATGCAACACGCTGGACTCAATGTGGAGGACCTAGACGAAATCATCCTGGCCGGAGCGTTTGGGAGTTACATCGACCCGAGAGGAGCGATCGCCATCGGCCTTGTACCCGACGTTGGACCCGGTGCAATCAAAGCCGTGGGAAACGCGGCAGGACATGGATCCCGCATGTGCCTCCTATCACTGACATCTAGAGTCCGCGCCATCGACCTTCCTGCACAGGTTGGCTACGTTGAGCTTTCCGCGGTCGAAGATTTTCAGGATGAGTTTGCTATCGCCATGGGATTTCCAAATCCCATATAGCCCACAAATAGCCGTGCGGCATCGTACGTACTGTGGAGAAGACGTACACAAAAAGCTGGAAAAACGACGGGACACCTAAGCCATATTTCAATCCGTTGACGAACGTGGCATGGGCTCAACCCAAACCGAACCGTCATCAAAGAACTCTCGCTTCCATATCGGCACCGTAGTCTTCAACGTGTCAATGATGTGGCGACACGCCTCAAATGCCGCAGCGCGATGGGGCGACCCGACTGCAATCACTACGCTCGCCTCACCAATCTGGAGTTCGCCCGTTCTATGCACGAGCGCAACATCATCCACAGGCCATCGTTCAACCGTGTCATCCACAAGAGACTGCATTTGCTGCAGGGCCATCGACTCGTATGCTTCGTAATACAACTTTGTAACGGCCCTGCCATCGGCATTGTCGCGAACCACTCCATGAAACGTGCACACCGCTCCATTACCTGGCCTGGTAACGTGAAGGATCAAACGTGACACGTCGATTTCTTCAACGGTTAGCTCGACAATCATCCGCCCGACACCGGCGGAATAAACGCTATCTCATCCCCGTCAGCAACCGGACTGTCTTGCGCAACAAACTGGCCGTTGATTGCGAACGAGACATGAGGCACACGAGGCACAAGATCTGACACCTCACCGATCAACGCAGCCACCACATCAGCAATGGTCACGGGTTCGTGCAGACAAACCGTACGACTTCGAGCACCCATCACATCTGCAATTGACGCAAAGAAGAGCACGGTGACACAAATCATCGGCGGTTCCTTTATCAATGCCACCAGCCGTCACAAAGCATTTCGTCGTTTGCCATGCCATGAGCGTACCAACACCACCCGCACACGCCGGTATGATTCCAACACACCTCCCACCACATGAGTCATCGAAGCGTGAACAGCCATAAACACCGGGACTCAGCCTCCACGGAAGAGCATCGACACGAGGCTCAACAAATCGGGCCCGTTCCCAGCGCCGTAATCATTGTCACCGACAGCAGAAATGAACGCACCGACCGATCAGGCCGAACAGCCTCCAAGTTAATCAGGGACGGCGGTCACGAGGTAATACACGAAGCACTGATTCGAAACGAAGCCATGGAAATACGCACCGCCCTTGAAACAGCTATCGACATGGGCAGTAAATTCATTTTCTGCACAGGGGGAACCGGCCTAGGAGACCGAGACATCACTGTAGATACGGTGACGCCGATGCTTGAGAAAGTGCTGGACGGCTACGGTGAATGGTTTCGACGTGCTAGTTGGGAGCAAATCGGACCGGCTTCGATCTTGTCCCGCGCTGTAGCTGGAAAACTAAAACGAACCCTTGTGGTGTGCTCTCCAGGCTCCACAGCAGCCGTCGAATTAGCGCTCAATGGTCTCCTGATTCCAGAACTACCGCACCTGGTCCGCGAGGTCTCGCGCTAAACAAGCTCGTCTTCCTCAGGCGATGTCCAATCCAGACCATCAGGAGGGATCTGCTCTAGGTCGTCAAGCGAATCCAGATGGTCAAAGAAAAGCACTCCCTCTAGATGATCCAACTCATGTTGAATCGCCTGCGCGAGAAGACCAGTAGCCTCCAGGGATTCCGGCTCTCCCAAGAGATTTGTATACGTAATGCTCGCGCTCTCACCCCGGGACACCTCCGCACGAAATCCCGGAAGCGACAAACACCCCTCGGTCATATCACGACGTTGACCAAGCACGCCAAGTTGTGGGTTGATAAATACGTAACGAGTCCCAGCCTGCGAATCATTCTCATTCGACGGAAGTTCGATCACGACTAGACGAATCGACTCCCCAACCTGGGGCGCCGCCAAGCCCACACCCAAATTCTCATGCATCGTGCAAAACATATCCTCAACTAAACCTTCAAGTGCCGGGGTCACCTCTGGAACCGAATCTGCGACTCGCCGGAGTAAAGGATCCGGATACTCAAGGATTCTTCGGATCATCTACTCACCGACCAAGGGCGGTAGACGGTTTTAGTCTGAACGACCGCATGAAGCACAGCCGCCTCCCTGCGTCGTGGGCCTCTATGAAGCAAACAACTCATGAACTATTGACCGCCATTTCCTGATAGACCATGCATCACATGTTCAAGCCGGAAAAAAACACCCAAAAATAGACAACGTACGCACCAGCACCAATCAGGAAAAGCGCCCCGGTACGATACACGTACGGCATCACCGTCCTGAGAAATCGAAACACCACGTCCCGAAACAGCACGGCCCCCACAGTGATCGCAATCACGACGGCACCCATGCCAACACCGAAGGCCAAAAATTGACCCAGGGATGCAACAAAACTCCCCGTAGCGAGGGATCCACCAACAACCACCAAGAATATTGGCAGGGTGCAGCTTAAAGACCCTACTCCATAGCCGACACCAAAAATAAATGCGTTGCGGAGACCACGACGATGATTGATTTGCACACGACTGACAGCCAGAATCCCGACATACCGCCCAGTGATCAGCAAGTAGCCTCCGAAAATGATCATGACCACACCTACAAACAAACCGAAGTAAGGAAATAGACCACCGAGAAAATTGCCACCTCCGACAATAACGAGGCCGACCATCGAGAAAATGACCACAAAGCCTAGGGTGGCCATCACTCCCACGCTCAGCGCCCGAAGCAACCTGACACCTACTGCCACATCCGAGTACCCGGCCTCATGAGTCCCCAGTTGGTATGCCACATACCCGGGTAGGATGAAGAACCCACATGGATTGACCGTCGCCACCATCCCCGCCGCTGCTGCAAATCCGATTGGCAGCGATTGGGCAAAACCAGACATCGCGATCTCGGCATTCGTCTGAAACGGAATCATCACACCAATAAGAACCGCAACCAGGATCGCCGGCCCGCCATATCCAACTATTGCCCGCACCTGTACGCGGGCTGACCCCCGGCCAGATTTATTGACACCAGAGACACTACTCATGCACTGCCTCCAGCCCTAGAAACATCGACTAACTCATCGACTAGTTCTCGTGTAGCAGCAGCGGATAAGACTCCCGTCCAATGCCGGACAATTTCTGCGGATGGCGTAATAAATACAGTGGTTGGCATACCCAGCACGAGATATTGACGCACGACATCTGGTTCCCGAGTTGTGCCAACCGGATACGTCACGCCGAGTTCGGAAACCAATGCCCGTCCTTCCTCTATAGAGCCGAGACCAACAAACGGACCGATATCCACCCCCACAAATAACGCACTTTGCCTCGTGGCTTCATAGATTTGTTGAAGATCCGGCATTTCAAACCGACAGGGTGCACATTGACCGGCCCAAAAATTCAGAACCACAGGGCGTCCGGCGTGCAATACCCGGCTAAAACGAACCACGGACGCACCAAGAACATCAGCACCCTGGTATGCCTCTAGCGTAAAATCCGCGGCCTGACGGTCACCAGCTGACGTTCGGACATTTTCAGATGCCGTTGGAGGCTGTGACTTCCGGTCATTAGTTCCGGATCCCCCAAACATTTGCGGCCTGCTACACGCCGGCACCACTGCACCAGCAGCAATAACACCAACCTTCTTGAGAGCCTGTCGGCGATTCGTCCGCTCAAAGTCTCTTCGTACCACCGTCACCCACTCCGCCTTGTGTTCCTCGAAACAACCATAGCCGTATTCCGTGGTCTACCAAGCGACACCATTCCTACCCCGAACACAAATCCCAACGTTATGCTCCCTGTATAGCAGTAGAGGACCCGATGACGACCGAAACACCAAACCCACAATTTGACCCATCGGCCAGACCACCCCGACTGTCGCCGCCCGAAATAGCAATCGCAGTGATGGGGATCGGCGCTCTTGTAGCACTCATCATGGTTATTGCACTGGTCATGCGCGGCAGCACCGGACCCGACAGCCTGGGAGTCATCTCAATCGGCCAACAAGGCAACGTAAAACTTCGACCGGCTCCCGACTTCCACCTCACGTCTTTCGACGGCCAGCGCCTACGGCTCTCCGACTTTCGCGGCCGGGTGGTCATCTTGAACTTCTGGGCGTCGTGGTGCCCACCCTGCCGAATCGAAGCGCCGGCATTACAACGAGCCGCTGATCGATTGGGAGAGCGGGGCGTCACCGTTCTTGGGATCGATGTCTGGGATGATCCATCCTCGGCTACCCAGTTCCTAAACGAGGTCGGGGTGACGTACCTCAACGCCGAAGACACCACACGGGAAATCCCCGTTGAATACGGGGTCACGGGTCTCCCTGAAACCTTCGTCATTAATACCCGAGGGGTGCTCGTCGCTCGCTGGATTGGCCCGATAACCGACGAGGAACTCGACAAGCTTGTCTCTGCACACATACAAGCCTCACCCACCTAATCAGCCTCACCACCCGACGTGCGTCGCAGGGCAAATGTGGAACCGCCATTTGACTTGCGAATTAATAGCGTGTGGCCGGCTAGCACCTCAGCCACTTCGGGCGCCGCCACCAGAATAGCCCGGTTATCAAAAAACACCTTCTTGTCACCTTTTTGGATGTCGCTGGGCGCCATGTGCATCCGGCCACCGGTATCAAAGGAAATACGAATCGCATACTCGTCCGATGCCCGATCACCATCAAGCGCAGCTCGTAAAGCCAGCGCGGCTTCCGGCGCAACAATTAGCATTGAAGGTTCCGTCGCCTTATCCCTCGACCCGGCCGTTTCAGACATACAGTTCGCTAACCTCGACCATCGCCCCATCTCGATCCGCCGATCGATAGGCCGCATCAAGCATCTCGACCGAACGTAGCCCAACCTCACCGGGAGAACCGTTCGCAGCGTGACCACAACAGACAGCCACCAAATTGTTGGCGGTCTCAAACCTGGGATACTCATAACCCTCTTCCACTTGGTCCTCGTTCGATCCCTTGTGTCGGTGCACGACCAAGGCTCCTCGAATAGCATCAAGCAGGACGTAGCCTTGCTCGCAATAAACGTGGACCGTCAGAACACCTTCGTCGCCGACAGGAATATTCCCAGTCCCGCCAATCACACCCAGTGCACCACCATCAAATTCAACCGTCATTGCATTCACCACATCTACCGGGACATCCAAAGAACTCATCAGCGCACCAACACGCACCGCGCGCAGGCCGGTCACAAAAAACATCAACCCCGAGGAGTGAGTGATCTGCAAATGACCCTGACCACCCCCGGAGAGTTCGGGCCGGGCGTACACATCGCCGGGGCCAACCGTCCAGTCGAAAAACGGCTGGTACGCCGCATCGTTCCCACGATAAAACTCGACGACCATCGACGATTGCATACATTGCACGTGCTCGATACGACCAAGGGCTCCTGACACCAAGAGCTCGCGAGCACGAATTGCCGGGCGAGTGAAGTTCCACGGATACCCAACGATCAACTGCACGCCCCGCTCCGCCGCCCGACCCACCAGATCCTTCCCATCCGCCGCCGTAAGCGTCAGGGGCTTTTCAACCATGACATGGAGGCCTCGATCGAGACACTGCGCTGCCACCTGATGATGAGCCACATGCGGTATGGCTACCACCACGCCATCTAGCGATTGCGCTTGCAGCATCTCGTCAACATCTGCGTACGTGGGAACCTCGGGAAACGCCTCGCCTACACGCCGGACGGCCATCTCATTCGTGTCACAGATCCCTGCAAGCTCTGCATCAGGGTTTTTAAGGAGGCCCGGGATATGCGTATACGTCGACCACCATCCAGCACCTATCACACCAATCCGTGCCTTGCCCGCAGTCATAGCTTCGACTCCATCACAACATTACTCAGCGTGATACTACGTGCCCGGCCAAAACCTAGAGCGGTTTTGAGTTAACAAGATCCACCCGGAGCAACCGTGTTGATTGGAGGCGGAAGCTGGGAAACAGGCGCATAACCCGTCAACTCGACGTATCCATGACCAATTCGCTGCTCTTGGTCTGTAACCTCAACCGCTCCTTCCCAATACACCACCCCCGTACTCGCACGCGTATCGAGTTCCTGATCCTTAAGGAACGGCTGTACGTTCATGCGAAGCGCCTCGCCTGGAATTTCAATGCGCCACCCCGATGGATAGGTCGCACCTGTATGCGGACTCCTCCACGCATCCGTAGGTTGGATTGAGAATTCCCTAGCGGTTAAATGCCGCGGGGCCCCAACCTCATCAACAAGAGTTCCGTACTGCATCACAATATTGTCTGCGTCATCACGAACCACGGATGCCGTGAAATCCCGCCCGTCCGCCAACTGGACACTGAACCAGTCCCAGCCCCCGGTTCCCACCGAGATGAAGTCTCCCCACTGATGATCAATCCACGCGGTGCCTTGAACCGGACGGGCCAGGCCCTCCTTAAGCCACACACCTCGGGCATCCACACGCGGATAGGAGTAGTAATAACTCCAACCGAAGGGTGAAAAATCAAGCACACCGGTTTCGTTGTGCAAAACCGCTGGCTTCGTTGGCAAAAGTTCCAGCTGCAACGCCACCTCCGGCAAAGAGGCAACGATCGAAAAACCCCCTGGGATTCGTCGAATCGACCACTCACTCACACATAAATTCAAATCAGCTGGCGGAGGCCCAGACGGCCCCGTCGCCGTCCGTTCCGCATAGGTAAATGTACTCTGGCCAATATCTGTGATCGCAAAGTGCGCCGCGTAGCCGGTCGGTGCTCCCTCACGCATCGACTCAAAAATCACGAACTCAAATCCGAGGGGATGACCCTCTGCTGTCTGAAGATGCCCGGTGACGTACCACCACTCCGTCAGGTTGTCATGCGGCGCATCATCACGTGGCAGGCTAATGGGCGGTAACGTGACCACGTCGAACGGCTCCGCTGGGTCAACACGCAACGACTTTGGCGCATCAGCACACCCTGCAAGCAACCACAGGCTCATGACTACCCAGAGCGCTGCCCGCACAACCATCATCGCAACCCCCGATGCGTTCCGGACATCCATCGGGGTGCCCACCAATTCCACCGACCAAGGAGACGCATCGTCGCGGGTACCAGCAACGACCGAACAATCGCCGCATCAACAAACACCGCGATCGCGGCGCCCAGGCCGACCGCCTTGATTAACACAATATCGGCTGTAACAAATGCGAGACAGACCACAATCACTACAAGGGCTGCGCTGGTAATGACACTGCCGCTCCGTTCAAGACCAATGGCCACACTGTCGGTATTGGAATGACCTTCGTCGTACGCCTCTTTGACCCGGGATAGCAGAAACACCTCGTAATCCATGCTCAACCCAAATAGGAGCGCAAACAAGATGATCGGCAGCGTGGCCTCGATGAACCCGAGCGGCTCAAACCGGAGAACATTGGAAAGCCAACCATCCTGAAACACCAGCACTAGCGCGCCAAAACTCGCCAAGAGGCTCAGCACATTAAGCAGGACGGCCTTCAAAGGAAGCACAATCGATCGGAACAGGATGGCCAGAACCACAAACGTAACGCTGAGAATGATGGCCACTGCTTTTGGAAAGTCGGTATACAACCGATCAACAAAATCAGTAAGACCGGCACCGCCACCACCAACAAGAAGATCAAGGCCCTCGGCATCGCGGTACTCGCGAATAGCCGCGACAAGTTCACCGACCTCTGGAGAGATCGACGCAACGCTCGGTTCCACAATCATGACACTCGTATTCCCCCGGGCGAGCGTCCCCGCAATAGCACGAACATACGGATCTCCAATGGCAGGCGAATCTCGATACAAGAGTTGATACTGTGACAACGTAATCCGATCATCCACGCTGGCCACTCCACGCACGCGCGCAACCCGGGGATCGTCCTTCAACACACGGCCCAACCGATGCTGCGCCGCGATTGCCTCAGCAGATAACGGTCCCTCAGGAAAGACTCCAACGAGAAACAACGGCGCCACATGCCCCTCACCGAACTCGGTGCGAAGCAAGTCAAAGGCCCGACGAGAAGGTGCATCAGTTGTCAGGACAGATGCGTCAGGGGCACTGATCCGAACGTGGAGAAAAGGTAATCCCAAGACAACAAGAAATGTCGTTACCACCATGAACACCGGCACCGGTCTTCGCATCACCGCATGGGCAAGACGGGACCATCCATTACGACGACCCAACCTGGGCCGCCATACCCGCCACGCGTTTACCCTTGGCCCGAGCACAGCAAGCATCGCTGGCACAAACGTTGTCGCAGCCGCCATTGCTATCAGCACGACAATCGCCCCACCAATGCCGATCGACCGCAGCATCATGAATTCAAAAATCATGAGAGAAGACAGTCCCGTGAGTACCGCTAAGCCAGAAAACACAACGGCACGACCCGCTGTCGCAACCGTACGTTCAACCGCTTCCGCCGTCGTCCGACCATCAGCCAACTCTTCACGAAATCTACTCACCAGAAACAGGGAATAATCGGCACCAAGACCGAGGCCAACCAGGGTGACCACATTCAAGGCGAAGATGGAAAAACTCGTGAACTGGCCAACCCCCCAGATCGCTGCCAACCCAACCACCACGCTGGCGCCTCCGGCGAGCACAGGAATCCCGGCAGCAGGGATGGACCCAAACACGAGCAGAAGCGTGATGAGCGCAAACGGTAAGCCGATAGCCTCCGATCGCTGCAAATCAGCTTCACTCAGGGCCTGAATGTCCGCGTAAAACACCGCGGCCCCAGCTACATGGACATCCAAATCCGTGGGACCGAGATTCTCACGAAGCACTGGAACAATCTGGTGGGCAAACTCAGCTTCAATATCGACCGTCACCATGGCGTACGCGGTTCGACCACTAGGCGCAATCTGTGAAGGCTGGTCCCAGAAGGGCACCACCGCCGTCACCTCAGGTAGGTTCGATAACGGCGCTAACGCCGCCCTGGCCTGAGCCACGAATGCCGGATCGTTGGCCCGTAACGTCTCATCGTGGAACACGATTTGGATCGGCGCACCCACATCGCCAAAAGCCTCCTCATAGCGGGCTAAGGCCTGCTCTGCTTCAATGCCGTCTGCCGAAAAACCCCCGGCCCGAAGAATTGAGCCCACCTGCGGCACGGCGAACAACCCGACCACACCTGCTGCGAGCCACAGCGAGATCACCAGCCAGCGCCATCGGAAAACAAAACGGCCGATTAACCGCAGAACGGGCTCCTTGCGTTAGAGAGATCTATCCACTTCTGAAGCCTACTCAGACCGAGTCAAGATCCGAAGAGGATTTTTTGTTCCGGCTACCTACGGCACGAACTCGAGCAGTGACCCGGGGCCGTCCACTAGCAGGATCCCTGGTGATATCCGCATCCACCCCAAATGTGTCACGTAGACGATCAACCGTGATCACCTCAGGTGTCATACCATCTGCCACCACACGCCCCCGATCAAGGACCACCACACGATCAAAAAACGCGGACGCCAGGTCAATGTCGTGCATTGACGCCAGCACTGTGGCACCACGCTCATGCCCCACACGCCCGATCAACTCCATCACCTCTATCTGATGCGACAGATCCAAATGCGCGGTGGGTTCGTCCAGGAGCAAGATGTCAGGTTCCTGAGCCAGCGCAAGGGCCAGCACAACACGCTGACGCTCACCCCCACTAAGCGCATTAAACTCCCGGCCCTGTAAATGGGTTACTTCCGCACGTTCTAGAGCCCGATCAATCACCTCCTCATCATGCTCATCAAATGCACCCAACAAGTTGAGATGAATGCTCCGTCCCAGACCCACGACTGTCCGCACCCGATACGCGAACGGCATTTGAAACTCTTGTGGAACCGCTCCCACAACCCGGGCAATCTCACGTGCTGACATGGTCCGCACATCCTGACCAAACAAGCACACATCGCCAGCAGTCGCCCGCAAAAACCCATTGACGCAGCCGAGCAGCGTCGATTTCCCTGCTCCATTGGGGCCAATCAGGGCCACACGTTCTCCAGGCGAAACACTAAGATCCACGCTATGCAACACCGGGCCATCGTCATACGCAAACTGCAACCCACGGACATCAATAGCCTCGGGCGAATCCCTAGAAGTCATAGGACCCCCGAGCTCGCCGCAACAACAACACAAAAACTGGCGACCCCACAATCGCGGTAAAAATCCCTACCGGAACCTCTACCGGGGCAAGCAAGGTCCGGGCCAAGAGGTCCGCGACGATGAGGAACGAGCCCCCAGCCAATGCTGCCGCCGGAAGGAGCAACCGATTGTTCGGACCAATGATCATCCGGACCGCATGCGGCACAAGAAGCCCGACAAATGCCACCAATCCACTCAGGGATACAGCAAGTGCCGTCAACAATGAGGCCGTCGCAATAACCGCGAGCTTGGTACGTTCGACGTCAACCCCCACCCTCGTGGCCCCTCGCTCACCAAGCGCCAGCGCATCCAACCGAGCCGTCAACAAAAAACCTGCCACTACCCCAACAACGACCAGTGGAACCACAGAAGCGATCGGGGCCCATCCGTTAACCGACACCCCACCAAGAATCCATGAAATCGTTTGCATGAATCGAATTTGGAGTTGGTCGCTCAAGATCACGAGTAAGGCGTTGAGCGCCCCTGCTACCGAACCAAGCGCAAACCCTGCCAGAATGAGCCCACTAATACTCGTCCGACCATGATGTCTCGACAGGATATATACGATCCATACCGTCACAAACGAGCCAACAAACCCCAGCAATGGAACAATCCCGAATCCGAGAAAGGCAATGTTGAGACTCAAGAGCAAGGAACCCGCCGCCGCACCAAGCGCCGCCCCACCAGACGATCCAATCACAAACGGATCAGCCAGCGGATTTCGGAGCAATCCTTGAAATAGGACGCCGGCCGTAGAGAGCGCGACCCCGACCGCCGCCGCACCAATCACCCTGGGCAACCGGATGCCAACGAGAATTTGGCTATCGGTAGCACGCCACCATGGATCAACATCGGCAAATGGCAGGGCGTTCCACACCACACCAAACAACGCGAGCGGATGGATGCCCACACTTCCGATCCACACACCCATCATCAGGGACAACAACAGTAGCCCCACCAGAACCCCGAGCACGAGCGAGCCCCGAGGCCCGTGCCAGCGGGCCATTTGTTCCGGACGCCCTTGAGAGACCGTCATCCCAACGTCACCGGGAGTTTCATTTCATAAAGGCTTCCGGATGCATGAAGCGAGCAAGCTCCTCAAGACCATCTGCAATGCGTGGGCCCGGCCGCGAAATCATGTCTCCCAACACCGGGCTCACTTCAAGGATTCTGTCGTCACGAACCGCTGCCAAAACATCCCAGCCCGTGCGCTCTTTCACGGCCGTTGCTGTGATTCCAAACGGGGCATCGGCAAGAATAATCACCTGCGGATCTCTCGCCAGCACCTCCTCAAAACTTACCTGCGGAAACGGTGCCGACGCATCAGCGAACACATTGTCGCCACCAGCCATTGCTAGTAAGTCATGCACAAAATTCCCTGGGCCCACCGTAAATGGCTTCATTGGGTCGCTCGCATCCAGCTCATAAAACACCCGCGGCCGATCGAGCACTTCGAACACAAGGGCCGCCAGTGTTTCAAGACGGGCCTCGAGCTCGGTTGCGACCGCGTCCGCCGCAGATTCACGCCCTACCGCCACCCCAAGATCACGAATAGAAGCCGCCACGCCACGGACATCCCGGCTATCGGCGATCCAAACCGGAACTCCGGCGTTTGAGAGCTGCTCAATGATTTCAGGCGAAATGATCCGAGCCGCCACCACGAGATCCGGCTCCATAGCAATAATCCGTTCGAGATCCGGGGTAAAACTGCCTAATCGCTCCAGATCCTTAGCCGCGTCAGGGAAATTACTGAAATCGTCAACACCCACAAGCCAATCCCCCGCACCAATGGCGTACAGAATTTCAGTGGCGCTAGGCGCAAGTGAGACGAGTCGAACTACGGTTGTCGGCACCCTAACCTCACGCCCTGCACTATCGATGAGCACACGTCCTGACTCATCCTCCGTCGGTTTCGGGATAGAGGTAGCCGTTGGAATCGGTGTCGAGGCAACCGCCGGAGTCGATCTCGCCGCAGGTGACAGCGTTAGCGCCGGTTTCGGCGTGCTTGTCGGCACCGGTGAAACCTCCGCCGTCGGCATGCGAGCCATAACTGGTGTCGCAGTAAGCACGGGCCCTTGAACAGGTAGAGAGGCTGCAGCGTCATCTTGGCCACAGGCCGACATCATCACCACCACGGCCACCACAAGCAGCGGACGCGTTATTTGTTGAATAAATTGAAACATAGAAAACCAAGTACTCCTCTAGAGACCACGTGGGACCACAACATGACGGCCCAGACCAGACATATATAAAGACGCCCCAACACCGGGGCTCCAGGTCACATCAATACACGCATCGTCAGCGTCCCTCTCGTGCGAAGGAGACCACCGACACCGCCCGAGGCAGGCATTCTGGCTCCCCGGTTTCCCAGGCTACAGTTGCGCGACAGCGCCGGATTTCGACCGGCTTTCCCTTTGTGGCCCACACTACGCGGGCTCGCCTCAGGTGTTCGTCAGGAGGACTATTACGGTTTCAGCGTATAGCCTACCAGTAAATCACCGACGGACATTCTCACCCTGAACCAGCCCACGTCACTACGTTCCCGCCCGTTCATCTCGGTCGTGTGCATCCTTGCCCTTGGACTGTCCGGATGGTTGCCAGTCGTAAACTTCCTGTCGCTATTTGTGCGAGACGAGCTCAATGCTGGGATCGCAGGCGCCGGCCTCTTACTGGCAGCTATGCACGGATCTCGAAGCACGATCGGGGTTTTCGTCGGCGTCGTAATCAGCCGAGTCGGTAGCCAGCGCGCCTACGCGTTTGGACTCACCGGCCTCGCCGCGCTCGTCGCCATCATGTCTGTCACGCCGAACCTCTGGCTCTTTGTCATCGCGGCGCCCTTCGGCGGCCTAGCCCTCACAATGCACTGGGCGTCCGCACAGACCTATGTGATGGAAGTGGCCCCACCTGACCGTCGAGGCCTCGCATCCGCCATCATGAGTTTTGTCGTCGTGGCCGCACCAGGCATCGGCGGCGTCGTCCTGGGAACCCTTGCCAACACATATGGCTTTCGCCTATTCGCCATTGTTGCTTCGGCCTTGCTTGCCCTAGCCGCGTTATCGGCGATGAAGTTCTTGCCGGCCAACCGCTCTCCATCACTGTCCTCGTCACCATCCATCCGAGACCTGACCACGAACCTCTTACAAATGCTCCGCGATCCAGCCGTGCAGATCCTCGCGCTTATCCGAGCCTGTACGACCGTCATCTATGGTGCCTTCATCATCCTCGCCGGACCGAAGCTGGTCGCGGCAGGAGGAGACCTGTCCGACGTCGGCTGGCTTATCTTCATCGCGGCAGCCGCTGGGGCCTCCGCACAGGTAGTTGTCGGGGCCATGTCAGATCGCATTGGTCGTCGTGGCGCTCTCGCCGTAACCCTAGCTATCGGTGCCATCACCACCGCCATCTACGGACAAGTCCATGGGTTTTTTGCCCTACTTGGTCTCTGGGCGGGATATGCCTTCACACAAAGTGCGTTTCAGGGCTTGATCGTGGCTATCGCCGCCGACATCGCGCCACCTCGAAGACTTAGCCAGGTCATGGCCATCGACTCCACGGCATACTCCATCGGCGTCACAATCGCAGCCATTCTCGCGATAGCGACCGGAGACACGGAACCAGCAACCATTTTTTGGGCGGGTGCCACAGCTGGTCTTATCGGCCTCGCCGCGGTGCGCTACCTACCTGCGAGCCGTCAGCACTAGCCAGAATCTACCCCTTGCACCAAGCAGCGTGACACTCAACCTTCAATATGTCAGTATCCCGTCAAGCAAGTCCACCAACGCGGACGAGTTGGCATGAGATACCCGACACTTACGAACATCCGAAAAGCTTTCCGGATGAACTGGTACGATTCCAGCCCACGAGACGAGGCTGGAACCCCCCACAAGCCGCTGGAAGAAGTCCGAAAAAACCTGCGGGTGGAATGGTATCGATGCCCCATTGACCACGCGACGCTTCGTGAGCTGTCAAAACGAAGTGATCTTCAAGGATGGCTCCAGGCCGGCGGGCACCTGGGATTGGTTGCATTATCTGGAACCATCACCTTTCTACTCTGGTCGCAACAACATTGGCTGGGCTGCATTCTCATGCTCTTTGTCCATGGCACGATGGCCAGCTTTTTTGTTGGCGTGGCCCCGCATGAACTCGGCCATGGCACGGTCTTCCGAACCAAGCGGCTAAACAAGATCTTTTGCTACGTGTTCAGCCTCCTCGGTTGGTTTGAAACTTTTGATTACAACACCAGTCATACCTACCACCACCGCTACACCTTGCACCCTGAAGGCGATCGGGAAGTCCTGCTACCCATTAAACCAACCGTGGGTAAAACCTTCCTGCTCCAAATGTTCACCATCAACATCCTGACCAAGCGAGGCCGGACGCTTGGCAACAGTCTCATTGGACGGATTTACACCACGTTCAAGACGGCCTGTGGGAAGGACAGTTCCAACGAATGGATCAATGCCCTCCATTCCGACCAGCCGGACCAACACCGGAACTCCATATGGTGGGCCCGGTTCCTGCTGGCCTTCCACGGGACCGTGGTCGTCGTGTCCATTAGCACCGGCCTCTGGATCCTGGCCCTGCTCATCTCGTTTGCCCCGTTCATCGCCAATTGGGCCATCTATTTTGTCGGGCTGCCCCAGCACACCGGCCTGATGGACAAGGTCCCTGATTTCCGAAAGGCCGTGCGGTCCAATACGCTCATTTTCCCGCTTGAGTTTCTGTACTGGCGCATGAACTGGCACCTTGAGCACCACATGTACGCCGGGGTACCGTGCTACAACCTCAAGAAACTCGCACGCGTGATCGCGGACGATATGCCAGAACCCCGCACGCTACGCAGCGCCTGGCGCGAAATGCTTACGACCTGGCGTCGACAAGAGACCGACCCGTCCTACCAGTTCGACACCCCCTTGCCAGCCACGGCACGAAAGGTCCGGACCGACACACCCGACGTTCTTGAAGACTCGATCGGCGAGCTAGCGCCTAAGGGCCTCCGCTAACCGACCACGATTGATCGCTGTCGGACGCGAGTGGCATACCCGACCGGGTGACTGATCATCGACTCACGCATTGCTCACCACAGCAGGATCAAATCGGTAGGAGCCCGCATGGGCTTCAATTTTGAACCAGTCCTGCAGCGCCTGTTTCATAGCTGGGGTATCGGACCCCAGCTCATTACCGCGAGCACACGCATGATAGAAGCTGCCGTCCATCACCGCCTCATGGGACGCGTGCCCACGTTCCACAAGCAAACGCAGCAGCGCGCCTGCAGCCGCCGAACTACCGCGAATGGCCAGCTCGCCTTCATCCTGATAGGACCGCGACGCGTCACGCAACAATCCACCAACGCCATAGTCCGGATACTTGTTTTCGAGCACCACATACGCGAAGTAATCAGCGCCAGCCTCAACCATCATTCGAGACCCATTGTGGCATTCACCATCAGGTGAAATATCGTGCTGGAACGCGTGGTACAACTCATGTGTCACGGTGTGATACACATCGCTTGCTACGCGCCCCTGTTCGACACCGTGCATGATGAAACGGGAAGACTGGGACAGGGAGAACTGGGTGGCCGCATCCCCACCACCCTCTAAAACCTTCCGCCACGTAGCCAATTCTGAATTCGCGTGGTCAGAATCGATGGACGTCGTTGCCATCCAGGATTTCAGTTCGCCAAGGAGAAACTCGACCTGGTCCTGAGAAATCACACGTTCGTGTTGTTCCAAGGGGTGATTATCAAAACAGCCCTCACATGGACCGATCCATTTCCCAATCGGCCACATCATGTACAGCACATCACTTTGCCGTCGTGCCATTTTCGCTTCCAGGACTTTTGTCCAGGCTTCAAGCTCGCTGGTACTGACATCCGTCAAGTTGACATACCGAACACCCGCACCAGTCGCCCCTGCTTGAGCAGGAACTGAGGCCACGACAGGGGGAAACACCTTGGCCACCATAGTCGGGGCCGCCGTCGGAGTCTCCGATACCGTCATAACCTCACCGGCCAACGGGTAGTCACCCTTCAGCGGACGGCGTACCAAGGGGAACCGTGGATCATCCATCAGCGCCTTAAATTGAGAACTGAGACGTGCTTCCAGTTCCTGTTTGTTCCCAGGAAATCCAATACCCAGCCACCCGGGCTGCATGCCAGCCCGCATGGTCTGCACCTGGTGAAAAAACTCAACCACGTCGCACCCAGGATCCGCACACCCACCCGGCGGCCCATCATGCTCTCTTGGCTTGCCTGGGCAATCGTTCTCCGGATGCTGCCACCATTCACAGGCCGCCCGCTTCGTCTCCTGGGCTACTAGCGAGTCCCAGTTCTGCACACCAAATTCTTCTGGAAACACGTTGGAGAGCCCGAATTGGTGCACGAAATGATCAATTTCTTCCCAGATCACGGCTTTGGCATGCTCGTCGAGGCCGGCCGAAAAGTCGCCATTTCTGCCAGCATCTCCCCAGAGCCACCAAGCTGGGATCCCGATTTCATGACCAATCTTCTGCTTATGATCCCGACTAGCACCTTCTTCCCATCCAGCATGTCTGGTCGGCATGGCTAACCAGGCCCGTTGATCATCTACGCCACCTGGATATTTGAGCATGGCCGCCAGTTCTGCATGGTCCGCATAACAATCCCTGTCCTGATACATGCACTACGCCACACTCTTGGCCGCATAAGTCACCGCGGGTCCTGGCATATCCGTAGCCGCCGCCAACAAGATTCCAAAAGGCGTACTGCACTGGGTAAATCCAAGCCCCGCCAGGGCCTGGCGCACCGATGGCAAAATCTCGAGTCGCTCATCGTCACACCCAGCCACCAGCAGGTTCAATGGTCCGCCTGTCCCTGATGAACCATGAGACACCGGGCTATCTGACGTAGCACCTGAGTCATCCGAGGGCCGGCCACCAGTAACCGGCGGCCCTGAAGCCGTTGATGCCGTCCGACCGACCACAGCCGCGGCAAACTCGTATTCGCCGTCACGCTTTTCTATCTGAACCCAGTCCGACCGAGCACTCTGGACCGACGGAACATCGGGCCCATACTCACCACTACGGGCACACGAATGGAACAAGCTGCCATCCATAATCGCGTCATGCGCCAAATCCCCTCGCTCAACCATTAATCGCAGGGCAGCCGCTGCAGCCGTCGCATTGCCCTGATCAATCCCGTCACCTCGCTGATGGTCGTTCAGCGCATTCTCCAGCAGCGTGGTGACAGCAGGTCGATCCAGAAAGCGCTTCTCGGTGAGAAAATACGCGAAGTACTCGGCAGCACCCTCAACAAACATCGTGCGTCCGTCTTCCTGGCACTGCCGCTCCTCAAGATCATGTTGAAACGCGTGGTAGAGCTCATGCACGAGGAACTGGTGCAGGCCCCAGTCCGGCATGCCATCCGGCACAGCCATCATCACAAGGCGCACATCACCACAGAGCGAAATTTGGCTTGACACGTCAGCGCCACCTTCCATCCACAGGCGATACTCGGCCAGTTGATGGTTCCGATGCTCGGCATCAATACAGTGGTGGGCGGCCATCCATGTCTGAATTTCATCAAGCATTGCCTCTACCTGTTCTTGCGAGATCACCCGCTCAAACTTGGCAAACGGCTTCCCGTGTTCGGGGTTGCCGTCCGGTGACCAGGCACCTGGTGACACATCAGCAATGTGCGATCCGACGGGGTAAATCACCGCCAAGACATCGCTTTGGCGATTCGCCATCAGGCTCGACGCTCGCACGGCATCCGCTTCAAGCGTCGCAGTCGGCACGCTCGTGAGATTGAACAAACGAAGCCCGGCAGCCGTGCCAGACCTGACCGGTTGGGCCGCCGCCTCGTGGCTATGCGACCCATGATCATGCCCTTCCGGCTTTAAAGTCGAGGAAGGAGTCGCAGCAGCAGAAGTGTTTTCCGGCGCCCCGGATGTCGACCGCTGACACTTACCATCAGCCCACGTCCCGCCGCCGGCCAGACATGCGACGTGAAGTTCATGCGCCTGTTGAGACTGCGATGACACCGATGGCGCCTGGCCCCTACCCTCAGCTACTGGGCCATCCGATTGCCCATCGCCACATCCAAAACACAGGGTCAGCACCAGCAAGCCAAAGACCCAAAAAGTTTTCGGTCTTCGACTCAACAAAAACCTCCTCATAAACATCACACCGTACTCGTTAGCCGACATGGGTTGGGCTACAGATACCTCTTGATAACGCATCCAGCCCAAGGAACGCGGAAAACCCGTGCCCAGAGCACTCCACCCCGTCTCAGTCGTGAATAACGACCAGCTTGTGCTCGGTCATTTCCTCGACCGCATAACGGGGACCCTCTTTGCCCATACCACTATCCTTGAGACCACCGTAGGGCATGAGATCTGTTCGCCACTGGCTGCCCCAATTGATATGCACGTTGCCCGAATCCACTTCGCGAGCGAACCGCAGCGCCACGTCAATGTCCTGGGTAAAGATCGCCGCGCTCAGGCCATAGATTGAATCATTGGCAAGCGCAATCGCTTCATCAGTCGACTGCACGCGGGTAATACCGAGTGCAGGGCCAAAAAGCTCCTCGCACGACACGCGCATATCGGGGCTCACATTAGCCAACAACGTCGGCTCAAACATTTGCCCGGCACGCTCGCCTCCAGCGAGCAGTTCCGCACCGGCGCCAACCGCCTCATCAATCCATTCACCCACACGAATCGCATCTGACTCACGAATCATCGGGCCGACATTGGTGGCAGGATCCAGGGGGTCGCCCGTCGACAACGCACGCACCTCCGGCACGAGTGTTTCAATCAGCTCGTCATAGATCGGTTCCGGTGCAATCACCCGCTGGGTTGAGATGCAAACCTGACCGGCATTGGCAAATGCGGTTTGTGGAACCACGTTCCGGACCTTATCCATATCCGCGTCCGGCATAACGATCACTGGGGCATTGGAACCCAGTTCCATCGTGACCTTCTTGATCCCCGCCTGCTTGCAAATCCGTTCGCCAATATCCCGACTGCCGGTAAAGCTCACCTTCCGAACACGTGGGTCCGAAACCAGGGCATCCCCAATTTCAGCACCGGACCCGGTCACGCAATGAACTGCTTCCTCTGGAACACCTGCCTCAAGCAGCAGTTCGACGAGATGCAAGGCTGAAAGGGGGGTGTCACTCGCAGGCTTGACGACAACTGCGTTACCGCCAGCTAACGCGGGACCAACCTTGTGCCCAACAAGGTGGAGAGGAAAATTGAATGGGGTCACGGCCGCGACCACACCACAGGGAACACGCAGGGTGAATCCCAGCTTGCCCTTTACACCGGGCCCCCCATCGAGGGGGACTACTTCGCCATCAAGCCGCTTGGCTTCTTCGGCCGACAGGTAAAAAATCTCCGACGCCCGCTCAACCTCAATACGAGCCTCCGCGAGAATCTTGCCCTGTTCCCTGGTCAGGGATGCGGACAAGCGCTCGTGATTCGCCACAATAAGATCAGCCGCCCGATGCAATATTTGGTATCGCTCATAACCTGTCAAAGCCGCCATCGCACGTGCACCACGAGTTGCACTCTCCAGCGCTCGATCAACATCATCCGCCGTACCTCGAGGCACAGTGTCTACAACGGACCCATCAAACGGATTCCTGACGTCCATAGTCGACTGGCCATCAGTCCACGCGCCGGCAACGTACATCTGCATGCTGACTACATTCCTCTCCAAATTTGGGCGGTCACAGGTTGGCGAAACGGGACTTGTCACCCGTCGCAGGTCACTACACCATCTTGGCACAGCACGCGCGCCACGTCCCGAGCCCTCTCAAATTCATGTCAAAACGATCTTCCACCCACCCTGCCTTGCAACAAGGTAAAATTTGTGAAAGATTTCACTAAGCCGCCCTCCGCTCAGTCAGCTACCATGTGCCCGGCGTTCGGAGGGGCCGGATGCCAACGGAGTGTTGTGCGTGCAGCTAGCTGAGCTTACGTCGGTCCAGTGGGTCGAACTCTCTGCCTTAGCCGCGCACCTCTGGGTGTTTGCTGCGTCCCTGGTCATCACCGGCCTCACATACATGTTGGCCCACGCGATGATCCCGTCGCTCGCTGACACCGGCGAGTTGCCAGGGCATATTGCACGCCGGATGCGAGCACCGTTATACGCAATTGCTGTGGCCGGTATAACAACGACCATCATCGTCGTCGTTAAATTCGTCGTCCTTGGCCTCGAGGTTTTACCCGGGCTATACCCGAGACTTGCCATCTAACGCATGCAATATCTCGGCGCACTCCTCCCTCGTATCACACGCCTTCAGGCCCTCGTCATTGGCTTGGCCGTGACACCGCTGTTACTCGGTGGGGCGGGTGTCATTGCAGTCTTACTCTTTTTGATGGCTTCCGGCGGAACCGTGACAGGCCCACCAGAGCAACCAATCGCGTTTGATCACTCGGTCCACGCCGGAGAAGCCGCTATTCCCTGTCAGTTCTGTCATCGTGGTGTGGGAACGGAAGCCGCCGCTACCATCCCGTCGGTTCAGCAATGCATGTTTTGCCACAGTGTTGTCGCCACTGATCGACCTCAAATCCAACTGCTTCAAGCTCACTGGGAAACCAACACCCCGGTGGACTGGACACGGGTGCACCGAGTACCTGATCACGTACGCTTTGTACATGCCCCTCATATCCAAGCGGGATTAGACTGCGCCACGTGCCATGGCGACGTGGCGTCAATGAGCGAGGTTCGCCAGGTGCGTTCGCTCGCGATGGGAGATTGCCAAGGGTGTCACCGGGAAAATTCGGCCTCGTTGGATTGCGCGACATGTCACAAATGATCGGCCCACAAATATGAGCACCCTCGGACGGCGCCGTTTTGTGCTGGGTTCCACGGCTCTGATCAGTGGCGCCACGGTCGTGGCCTGTGCTGCGCCGGAGCGAGAATCACAAGTTCAGAGCTTTGTTCTCCAGCCAGAGCAATCCTTACCCGGCCAGGAACTGTGGTTCGCCACAGCCTGTGCCCACACCTCGTGTGGCAACAGTGTGGTCGTGCGCACCATTGACGGTCGTGCAAAGAAAGTCGAAGGCAATCCAGCATTCCCGGTCAACCAAGGCAAACTCAACGTCCGCAGCCAATCCGGCGTTCAGTCCCTCTACCACCCGGACCGTCTAGACACGCCGAAAAAGCGGCGTGGACTGCGGGGGGCGGGCACGTTTAACGATCTGGAATGGACGACAGCGCTCGACCTCCTCGCCGAAAAACTATCCGCCGCTTCCAGCGTGACGGTTATTACCGGGCCCCTCAGTGGGACTCGAGCACGTATTGCCCAGGATTTTGCAGGAGCATTTTCCGGCGAGCACCTGGTTTATGAAACCATCGAATCCAGTGTCTGGCGCAAGGTCGCCAAAGCTGGCCTCGGCGTTGATCGCCTGCCCCACCTTGATATTGCCAACGCCCACTCGATCTTGTCCTTTGGGGCAGACTTTCTAGCTACGTGGATCTCCCCAACTCAGTACAGCATTGGCTATGGGGAATTCCGGCAAGGCGCCGGTGAACGAGGCCGACTCATCCAAGTCGAACCTAGAATGTCGACGACTGGGGCCAGCGCTGATTCCTGGGTGTACGTACACCCGGGACAAGAAGGTGCGCTCGCCCTATCAATCGCACAGGTCATCGCGGCCGAAGGCCTCACGGGCAACGACGATTGGTTTGACGCAGTGAACGCCGTGGGTGGCCTAGACGCGCTCAACGCCTATGCCCCAGACCTTGTAGCAGAGCGTACCGGCGTCCCCGCCCCCCGCATTCAAGAGATCGCCCGCGAGTTCGCGTCACACCAACCAGGTCTTGCAATCGCCGGCGGACCAGCGTTGGCCAGTGCTAATGGGCTGGACAACGGGCTCGCGGTTATCCTGCTAAACCGAATGGTCGGAAGCGTAGGGCGAGCGGGAGGCCTCCTGCCAAACCCGAGCCCTCGAGCTGGGATTACCCCGCCAGTAGCACCAACGACGTTTGAGGCCTTGGCAAGTCGTGCGAACGCCTGGCTCGAAGGAGATCGCCCCGACGTAGCCATCGTATTCGATGCAGATCCGGTGTATGGCATGCCCGAGGCGTCACGATTTTCCGACGCCCTGGGATCAATCCCCTTTGTAGTTGGGATTGGAACCGCTATGAGCGAAACACTCGGTCACGCGGATCTGGTCCTCCCCGCCACTCACGCCTTCGAAGAATGGGGGGACTTTGCACCGGACCCGATGCCGGGCAAACAAGTCGCAGGGTATCAACAGCCTGTGATCACTCCCTTTGTGACAGGCCGCAGTTTCGGCGACGTCCTTCTCACTGCGTGGCATGAGGCCAAACCAGACACTGCTCCAACATGGGAGACAATGCGAGATGCTGTACGCGCCGGGGCAGAACAATCATTCGGTGGCAGTGGAGACTTTGACGCCCGGTGGATTGACCTGCTCAGAAACGGTGGGGCCTGGAACACAGCGCACGGCGGCTCCTTTTCACCGGTCCAAGACTGGCACATCAACCTTCTTTCCGAACCTCAATTTTCGGGCGACGAGATAGAGTTCCCGATGCATCTAGTACCGTTTGAAAGCGTTGCCATCGGCACAGGCGACGAATCCGCCAACCCGTGGATGCAGGCCACTCCGGACCCAATCACCTCCACCACATGGACGACCTGGGTTGAGGTCAACCCGAAAACAGCGGCTGCGCTTGGTGTAACCCGAGGAGATGTGGTCGAGATTCGTACGCTGCATGGAAAATTCGAAGCAACCGTGTATGAATCCCCGGTTGCCGCTCCCGGAATCGTCGGAGTCCCCATAGGACAAGGACATAAGTTTGGCGGTCGCTGGCGGGAAGACCGTGGAGCCAATGTGCTGGCCGCGCTAGCACCACTGACAGTCGCTGGTGCTGGAGGCCTGGCCTGGGCAGCAACACGAGCAGCCGTGACACCAACCAACAACTTCAAGCAACTTCCAACGATAGAAGTTGTCCCCAACGCACGAAACGACGGCGAAGAACCGGTGGTACAAATTAGTCATGAGTAGTGCACACGAAGCCTCTGCCCGAGCAACAGCCGTTGCAACCCTTGGAGAGACCATCCCAACAGACGCTGAAGTTACGCCGCTGGACGGTCGACGCTGGGGCATGGTCATCGATCTGGATCGATGCACCGGTTGCCAGGCCTGTGTTGTCGCCTGCCAAGCTGAAAACAACATTGCCATCAACGAGGAAAATCGCGTTCTTGAACGACGCGCCAAGACCTGGATCCGCATTGAACGCTACTGGGAAGGTGAATTCCCGAACGCCAAGGCCCGGTTCATCCCAGTGCTGTGCCAGCACTGCGGTAATGCTCCATGCGAAACCGTATGCCCGGTATGGGCTACCTATCACAACCATGAAGGCCTGAACGTTCAGGTGTACAACAGGTGCATCGGCACCCGGTTTTGTGCGAACGGTTGTCCCTACTCGGTTCGATACTTCAACTTCTGGAACCCTGAATGGCCAGAGCCGTTAAACAATCAGCTCAATCCTGACGTTACCGTTCGAACCAAAGGGATCATCGAAAAATGCACCTTCTGCCTCCAGCGTATTAATCGTGCTCGTGTGACCTCCAAGACCGAAGGCCGTGAAATCGCCGACGGCGAGGTACAACCCGCGTGCGTGCAATCCTGTCCGACCACGGCTCTGGTTTTTGGCGATCTCAATGATCCTTCAACAACGGCCTCGCGCCTGGCAGAGTCAGAGCGTAGATACACGCTACTTGAGAACTTTGGCACGGATCCCAGCGTGGTGTACTTAAAGAAGGTTGACCCCCATGCGGAAATCGACCATCACGACGACCACCATGCTGAACCAGCAGGGAAACATGCATGATCCATCCTGAACCAGACGGGCTTAGCCTAAGCCTTCGCCCACCCTACCGCCCACGCGCTCTCAACATACCGTCAAGTCATATCGCGGTGTGGGCCCTAGCGATCCTTGGTGGAATTGGAGTTGTAGCTTACGTACTGAAACTCATTACAGCGTGGGGAGATCGAGCCCAATGGGCCTATCCAACAGTGGCCCTCATGTTCGTGCTGTCAACCGCCACCGCAGCACCGCTCCTGGCTTACATGTCACGACTGGCCAAAGGTTACTGGGCACTCCCGCTTCGAAGAATTACTGCTCTGTACGCTATTCCCTCATTGTTAAGTTTTGTTTTGCTGATTCCAATCATGGCGACAGTACCCACACTTGAAGGTCGGGCAAACTTATGGTTTGGATTTAGTGCGGGAGCTCCGTTCCTGACAGACGCTCTGGCATTGGCAATCCTGTTGCTAACTGGTTTTGCGTTGCTTTGGTTCTCAGCTGTACCGGACATTGCTGGCCCACCGAGCCGAGTGCAGGCTATGGGACCGCTCCGTCGCCTGCTGTACTTGAATTGGTCTGGAACCAAACGCCAGTGGAAGGTCTTACGGCTCGCTAACTTGACACTCGGTGCCTTCTATCTGATGGGCTATGCCTTCGTACACATGCTGCTTACCACCGACCTTGGCCAAAGCCTTCTGCCTGGATGGCGATCTGGCATCTTCCCGCTATACAGTGCCGTAACCGGCATACAGGCAGCCATCGCCACTACGCTCATCACCCTGGCGCTTATACGCAGGTTTTCACCCGAAGGCCGTCGGTTCATTGGTGATGAGCAAGCCGCATCACTTGGAAAATTGCTCTTGGCGACGGCCCTAGCCTGGTTCTATTTCTTTTGGTCTGACTTCCTGCTGATCTGGTATGCCAGGCTCCCTGGCGAGGTCACCGCACTTCAAACGAACGTGGCAATTACCTACAAACTTCCATTCCTACTGTCGATCGTTTTAATGTGCATCCTCCCGTTCATCGCCTTGATCTTTAACCCGATCCGGAGATCGCTGAACCGTTTGGCGGGGGTTTCCGTGCTCATTCTTGTGGGGCTCATCTTCGATCGAATTAGGTTTTTTGTCGCACCTATGGCCAACGAATCTCCATTCGGCCACGCAGTAATTGAATTACCCGCTCCTGTCTGGCCAAACCCCCTTGATGTACTGTTCATCCTCGGAACAATTGGTCTGATGTACGGCATCTACGTCCTCGCATTGACACGAATACCCATCTTTAATGGCTGGGAACTTCGGGAGGGAACGATGCTTCGCAAGGAACGCACGTATATGAAAGCGCACGTTCTCGTGATCGGGAAACCGGACTAATGCAAGAACCAGTAATTGCTGACAACAAAACAGCTAACCGTGAACTTCTGGATTTCGTGTTCAGCTGGCCTAAATGGTTCTTCTTGGTTGGAGGAGCCCTCAACGGGTTAATTGTTGCCGGGTTCGTGGTTGTAGTCGTGATGCTGTGGTTCGGCCTGCAATTCCTCGGTTACTCCCATCCGGTGTACTGGGGATTCCTCATTGTGAACTTCGTGTTTTGGATCGGCGTGAGTCATGCCGGAATTATGGTCTCGGCCATCCTGCGACTCACGCAGGCCGAATGGCGGCGTCCCGTGACACGAGCTGCCGAAGTGTTGACCATTTTTTCACTTTTAACTGCTGTCCAATTTCCGCTTATTCACTCTGGTCGTCCATGGCGAACGATGTACTGGACGTTCCCGTATGACTGGAATCGTGGCGCCTGGCCAAATCCACGATCGCCCCTCGTATGGGACCCCTCAGCAATATTCACCTATCTAACGTCCACAATTCTGTTCGTATATGTGGCACTCATCCCAGACCTTGCGTTGGCCCGTGACCGTGCACCGAACCCTATCAGCCGAGCTATCTATGGGGTCCTGGCAATGGGCTTCCGAGGCACTACGCGGCAATGGAGAATCCAGGCCATAGCGGGCATTCTCCTCTCCGCCATCATCCTCCCGATCTTTGTCTCCGTACACTCGATCGTGTCATGGGACTTCGCCGTCACTAGCGTCCCAGGCTGGCACAACACCATATTCGCACCGTATTTCGTTATTGGTGCCGTGCACTCGGGAGTCTCCGCCGTTGTCACTGTAATGATCGTGATGCGTTATGCCTTTGGCTTAAAGCGGTACATCACCCGCGACCATATCGACTCATTGGCCCGGTTGCTCATCGTCGTAGCGACAGTCTGGCTCTTCTTCTTCATGCTCGATCTGTTCTTCGGACTCTACGGGACCGAACCCGCGGAAGTTGATACGTGGCAGCGTCGATTAATGGAACCGCCGTGGAACGTACTCGCCATCATCTTCATCTTTACCGCCTACCTAATCCCGGTTCCGATGTGGATGTTCCGAAGCGTACGAAGAAACTTTTTCCTGATGTTTGTGACGACAATCCTGGTGAACATCGGTATGTGGATTGAGCGATATATGGTGGTGGTACCCGCGCTAGAGAGAAAGAGTGGCTTGACCTTCACCTACGGTGACTATGCTCCGTCGCTCTCAGAGATCATCCTCGTCATAGCATCCTTTGGTCTGGTTATCCTCGGATTTTTAACGTTCGCAAAACTGTTGCCCATCATGCCGGCAGCAGACATCAAGGAAGGCCAAATTCTGGCTGACCGAATCAAAGTCGGCCGGGCGAACGTCCCAGCTGCCATGCGGGAGTGAGGTATATGGCAAGCAAAACACAAGCGAAACATGAACTACTAGCGCTTTATGAAGATCCCGAAGGGGCAGCCGACGCGGTGGGACGACTGCGAGATGCTGGATTTGATGACACGGCAGTGGAAGTCCTAAGCAGCACACCCTATCCCGAGGGCGCGTTCGGCGAACGCCATACCAAACACCGGCTGTTTGCTTTCCCCTTCGCTGGCGCCGCCTGTGGCTTAGCCATAGGCATTACCTGGACGGTAGGAGCTCAAATCACACTTCCGATTATTACGGGTGGAAAACCTGTGGTGGCACTTCCCGCCATCATCCAGATCATCTATGAAGGCACCTTGCTCGGCGCGGTGCTTTTCACCGTTATCGGCGTGCTCTTCGAATCCCGCCTGCCTGATGGGGTAGGCCTTTATGATGACCGCATCTCCGACGGGTATGTGGGGGTTTCGGTGGTCACGCGAGAGCGTCGAGTAGCAGATGCCCAGATCGCGCTCGAAGAAGCAAATCCCGTGGATGTGATCTCCCGAGAAGGAAGTCTCATGCAGGCGTCTGGAACCACGTGATTTCCAAAAGTCTTGCCACGCGTCGGCTAACGGGAATCGTCGTTGGCCTGTGCGCAGCATGGACCATAACCGGTTGCGAAACTGGAAACTACCCCTTAGACATATTTCCGGAAATGCACTACCAAGCATCACACCGAACCCAAGAAGGCCCTCAAATCGATGCCCCGGAAGGATCCGTTCCTACCACGGGCAAGGAAGTTCCTGTTTCAGACTTTGTGGCCACACTGGGCACAAGAAATCCCGTGCCCTTTGATTCGGCTTCCTTGGAAGCCGGCCGAGTCCTATTCGTTACAAATTGCTCGATGTGTCACGGACTTTCCGCAGACGGTGAGACCCTTGTAGCCCAAAAGTTCGAACAATATGGCGAAAAGCCACCACCGTCGCTCAGCAGGAAAGAAGTCACGGCCCAGCAAGACGGAGCCCTGTTCTGGACGCTATCTAACGGAGTAAATCGGATGCCAGCCTTCGACCGTTTATTGACCGCAGAAGAACGCTGGACGCTGGTGAACTACGTGCGATCGTTACCGTCCTAACCGCAGCATCCGGCACACTACACCCACACAAACGATCTGACGGAGGCCCCAACTGGCCGAGAGCCCACTTCCGCTACTCGTCATACTACGGTTCATACATGTCGTAGCAGCCGCCCTATGGATAGGCGGAGGAATCGTGTTTTTGGCGCTCAGAACCTCACCCGCCATCAATTCTCAACGCGGGTTCAATGTAGCGACCCTAAGCCAAACTCTAGGACGGCTATTCAGTACTGGCCTCGGCGTCTTCGCCATAACTGGCGTCCTCCTAGCGTTCAACCGATTGTCCGACCAGTCCATCGCTGTCTCCTACGGGATAGTGCTCGGCCTTAAAGTTGGGGTAACACTCGGCATGTTTTGGCTTGCCATGCCGCGCCGCCGGTCGGCAGGAAAACCTGACCGTCCATTTCGTATCCTGACCAGTCGAATGGGTTGGGTTGTTGCACTCGGCCTGCTGGCCTACTTACTCTCACTCGTAATGAACGAAATGGCTGAGGCCGCGTTCCAAAACGTGCGCTAGCCTGCATTCACATAGTCCCCTCTAACTACGATGAGTAATCCCATCAACGTTTCGAACACAATAGAAAATCAGACCAAGCGCCCACGTCTCTCTGGAAAGTTCATTTTGCTAGGGGCGTCTATCTTGTCCGCTGTAGCTTTTCTAGTTTGGACTGGAACTCAAAGTGCCACGGTCTACTACCACACCGTAAACGAGGTTCAAGACATGGGTGATGAGGCCTATGACCGACTTATCAGGGTCAACGGGACGGTCACTGACAATTCCATCAAGTCATCACCCGACAAAAAATTGCTCAAGTTTTCCCTTCAAGATGCCTCGGGGAAAATCCCTGTCGAATTTCGCGGCTTACCTCCTGACCTGTTTGGCTATTCGATTGACGGCCGTTACCAGGAAGTCATCGTAGAAGGCCAGTTACAACCTGACGGTGTGTTTCGCGCCCGATCCTTGATCGTAAAACACGGCCCAGATTTCGAGCCGCGCGAAATCCCTGCGCGGTGACCAAAGGTGAGCAACAATCAGCCGGCGGATCTGGCTACTTTGTCTAAGGATTCCGCCAAAACACCTGCGCTGATGGCCAGTCAACTCACAGTCCGTCGGGGGCGACGCGATGTCCTTCGGAACGTGACATTCACGGTTAAACCCGGGGAACGAATTGCCATCATTGGATCCAATGGATCAGGGAAAACCACGTTGCTTCGGACAATCGCCGGGTTGTTACGTCCACGAACCGGAAACGTCCACATCAACGGTGTCGCCACCACGTCGTCCGATTCAGGGGTCCGAAGAACCGTAGGCTTTCTAGGACATCGGCCTCACCTGTACCCGTACCTTACGGCGCGGGAAAACTTACAGATTCAGTCACGCTTGTTCGGAGTTCAGAACGCTGGCCTCCGTATCGATACGACCCTAAGTACCGTCGGGCTAGCCAACAGTGCCGACCGGGCTGTCCGGGAATTCTCTCGCGGCATGCAACAGCGACTGGGGCTTGGCCTCGCCATGCTGCACAGCCCTTCCGTTTTACTCCTTGACGAGCCAGATGCTGGACTGGACCCGGAGGCTATCGAGAACCTCCCGCAGATGATCTCAAGGTTATGCCCACATTCGGCGGTGATGTTCAGCACCCATGATGAAAGAGTGGTCACAGCGCTCGCTGACCAGGTGGCGAGAGTCGCCCAAGGACAAGTGTCCATTCCCAACCAAGACTTGCAACAGGCCAACCCCTCACCAGCTAGGGAATGGCCCAAACAGATTGGTTTTGTTGCTGCCGCCACCACACTAATTGGCAAAGACGTTCGCACGGAATGGCGAGCGCGCGAGCAGCTACCCACGCTTTTGATTTTCACGCTGTTGATCGCACTTGTATTTGATATGGCCTTCATCGCCATAGTCGAATCTGAAGCCGCGGCGGTCGCTACTGGCCTGCTATGGACAAGCGTCCTTCTGGCCGCCACTTTGGGCGGCACCAAGCTTTTTGCAGCCGAACAGGAGCGAGGAACGCTCGATGGTTTATTGCTCGCACCAATTGATCCCAGCAGCATTTATGTAGCCAAGTTCTTCGTATTGTCGATCGAAACCTTTTTAGTGGGTGCACTGCAACTGGGATTCGTCAGCCTGTTATTGAATGTCCCGTTGGTGCAAGGCACAACGATAGGCGCCCTCGCACTATCGACTACGGCAATTAGCGCCGTTATTGCCTTGCATAGTTCGCTCATCATTAATGCACGCGCGAGAGAGATCCTGATGCCCTTGCTATCGATACCGATTGCTATACCGGTTCTCCTCGCTGGGGTTGGAGCCACTCTAGGAACATTAGACGTCACACCTGCCGCTCAGCAGTGGCCATGGTTCGGCTTGCTAGCAATCACAACAGCCGTATTCTTAAGTGTCGGAATACTGCTGTACCCGCACACCACCCGTTAAGGACTATAAACCGCTGTGACAAGATTTTTTTCTGGCCTTTCATATTTGTTGCTCCTCCTGGTCATGGGAGTGGCCATGTTTGCAACCTTCCTTATTGCCCCAGCAGAGCGAGTGCAAGGAGATGTCTACCGACTCTTATTTGTACATGTCCCTAGCGCCTGGCTCGCGTTTCTCGCATTCGGGATTGTCGCGATTGGCAGCGTGATATATCTGATCCGAAGATCTCCACGGTGGGACCGACTCGCGGTAGCGTCAGCAGAGGCTGGTGTCTTATTTACAACCTTGGCCCTCGCAACAGGCTCCATATGGGGCCGGCATGTGTGGGGGGTATGGTGGCAGTGGGATCCGAGACTCACGACAACCCTCGTCATGTGGTTTATCTATGCGGGATACCTCGCCCTGCGCGCCTATACCGATGATCCTGAAAGCAAACGACGTATGTCGGCGGTGGCTGGAATCGTCGGGATCTTCAGCGTGCCGCTCGTTTGGTTTTCGGTGGAATGGTGGCGAAGCCTTCATCCCACCCCATCCGTCACCAGCCCTGGTGGCGGATTGCCACGTGACATGCTGCTGACACTCCTGCTTTGTGTCGCAGCCTTTACCGTGCTCTATGGAATCGTTGTACGCCATCGCATGCTTTTGGAAGAAGCGTCTTCGCTTGCTGGTGATCTCACCGAACGTCTTCATGCCCAATCAGAAAGGTCCGAATAATGAGTGAAATGCACTTCCTGTTTTTTGGTTTTGGAGTTGTGTGGCTTGGTGTCTTCAGCTATTTGGTCTATCTGTCGGGACGCATCCGATCAGTGCGTGACGAACTGCATAGTCTGTCCGCCCAACTGGACACTGCAGAACCCTCCGACAAGTCGTAACCGATCCTATTTTGAAGGTTAGGCTGCATCTGGTTTCTCCAATCGTGCGTACCCCGTAATGCCTGATCTCATCGACGCCGGACGCCTAACCCTCGGCGTTGCATTCGGAATATCAGTCCTGCAGTTGATCCTAGCCACCGCCGCTGCAGTACGCCGAGTTCCGGAACTGGCCGTTAGCGCCCGTAATGCAGCGTCCGTTCAAGCCTCGCTGCTCACCATCGCGGTCGTGACTCTATGCATCGGGTTCCTTGCACGAGACTTCTCAATCGCGTTTGTAGCAGATCATTCAAGTTCTGCAATGCCGGTCGGATTAACGATTGCCGCCCTATGGGGTGGCCAAGAAGGATCCTTGTTGTTTTGGACGTGGTCTATGAGCATCTTTTCGGCCGTGGCCACACGACGAATGTTGACTATCGACAATGGCTTGGCACCGCATGGCATCTCGGTCCTCAGTACGTTCCAGGTATTTTTTCTTGGCGTTCTTGTCTTCACCTCCTCCCCATTTCAACGCCTGTTGGTCGCGCCCGCTGAAGGACGTGGATTGAATCCGCTTCTATGGGACAGCGGGATGCAAATCCACCCCCCAATGTTATTGACGGGATATATGAGCTTTGGCGTGCCATTCGCCTTCGCTGCCGCACTGCTACTCGCCGGACGGATCACCCAACCGTGGCTCCGAGAAATTCGAAACTGGATGTTTCTCGCATGGGCAGTGCAAAGCGCTGGCCTATTACTCGGAGCGTGGTGGGCATATCGGGTGCTCGGGTGGGGCGGGTATTGGGGGTGGGATCCTGTCGAAAACGTCGCTCTCCTTCCCTGGTTAGTGGCCACCGCGTATCTTCACTCAGCACTAGCTCAAGAACGTCGGGGCCAGCTTAGAGCGTGGACCATTGGCCTGGTTCTAATGTCGTATGCGTTAGCCGTGTTCGGAACCTTTGTGGTTCGAAGCGGCGTTCTGTCATCCGTGCATTCATTTGCCCTCTCTGACATCGGCCCCTTGTTCTTCATTTTTGTAGCAGCCCTTCTCATCATGTCCACTGCGTTATTCCTATACCGACTCCCACAACTTCGATCTCCCGTTCCAATCACCGCCATTGCATCCAAGGAAGCTGGCTTTCTCCTAAACAATCTCCTTCTACTATCCATAGCAGTCACCACATTTTGGGGAACCATATTTCCGATGATCACGGAAATCCTTCAGGGTTCCCGAATTACCGTGGGCCCGCCGTTTTACGCTCAGGTCAACGTACCGCTGCTCGTGGCCGTCCTTGGGCTCATGGCTATATGGCCATTACTCGCCTGGAGACGCACCTCTCTACGTGCCGCATGGCGGTCAACTCGAATACCTCTGATTGCCGCCATTGCATTGTCGGGCACCTTAATGGCACTCGGCATGCGGACCGGGATTCCAATCCTGTCAGCCAGCCTCGTAGCGGCAGTGGTTGCAGGGGTGAGTCTGGAGCTTGGCCGTAGCCTGTACGGTGGCATCCGACAGCGAAACCACCCGGACGGCGGCTCGGCAAATATTTTTGCCGGGGATCGAAGACGTCTAGGGAGCTACGTGGTACATCTTGGCGTCGCCATATTTGCCCTCGGGGTCATCGGCTCGTCTGGATTCAGCCAAGAAACCGCCGCCACCCTCTCGCGTGGCGAAGATGTTCAGATAGGCGGCTATGCAGTAGCGTTTGAAAACCTCGGAAGCGCCGTTGTCCCTGGCCTGGCCACCGTAACTGCAGACCTGACCGTGACAAGGAATGACACGCCGATCGCGAAACTTTCGCCAGCACGACGCATTCACACGGGTTGGGAGAACCAACCCACCTCCGACGTCGCGGTAAGCACCTCAACCCCCCAACTGGATGACATCTATGTTGTCCTTAGCTCCTGGGATACATCTGGTTCATCTGTTTCCCTGCGAGTCCTGGTCAAACCTCTTGTAATTCTTCTTTGGATCGGCGGCCTCGTGTACTTCGCAGGCATCCTGATCGTGGCTTGGCCCATCCCTCAAACCCGCCTCCCATCATCCATCGTGTCCGCAGCAAAACCCGGCACACCATGACTCGAATGATCTGGGTTGGGGTGGTAAGCCTGGCATTAGTCTTCCTTGACTCGTCCAGCCTTCTTGCCGATGGATCCTCCGATCTGGAAATTGAAAAACGCATGTGGGTCATCGCTGAGGATCTTGACTGTCCGGTCTGCGAAGGCCAATCCGTTCGGGAGTCAAACGCGGCACTTGCTGTACAGATGCGCAACACCATCGTGGCCAAATTAAAGGCCGGACATTCAAAAGACCAGATCATGCAATTTTTTGCTGACCGCTACGGGCCGGGGGTATTGCGGAATCCTCCGCGGGAAGGCCTCGCCCTTGCTGTCTGGATTGGCCCGCTTATCGCCATCGGCTGTGGCGTCGTCTTGTTGCTTGGGGTTTTCGCTCGATCCAAGCAGGCTGTTCAAGCACAAAACGATGCCGACCTTTCGAGCTACGAGGAAGTCGTGAAAGACATCCACAAACTACCTCGACGTTCGGACGAATCGTCATGACCGGACTTGTGCTGGCGCTGATCAGTTTTCTTGCGACTTGGGCGGGCGCGGCCTGGATCGCTGCCCCCCTGTTTCGACGCGCCCCCCAGCCAAATCCTGTTCGTGCGTCAATGGAAGACGTCCCATTAGATAGGTCGCTGCGCATGCTGGATGATCTCCAAGCTGATTTGGCGCGTGGGGCTATTAGCCACGACGACTTTGCCGTCGTGAGTCGAGACATCCGACGTGAAGCAGCAGCACATCTGCAGGCACGTGATCAACTGCGCACCAGTCTTGATTCGATCATCGAATCGCTGGCAACCAGCAACACTCCAGAACCCAGAACCTTCAGCGTCGAGAAAAAGACGCTCGGCTCGTCGCTCGCATGGCTAGGTCCAGGTATAACGCTTCTGGCTGTACTCACAACCATTGTGGTGGCTATCACAGTCGGAACTCGAGACGTGATCAAAGATCAACGTGTAATTGGAAATATCGGGATTACCAACCCAACAGGAATGTCGATCGCAAACGACCGGCCCGAGAATCTGTTGGTGACTCATGCAACAGGAACGATGCTCAGTCAGAATGGCGGACAGAGTTGGGAACCTGCCGGTGTCATCGGCCCCGCACTCGGGACAACCGCCAGCAACAACTGGCTTTACATCCTTACCACCGAACATGCCTGGGCAAGCGCGGATGGAGGTAAGACCTGGAACCAAGCGATCGACCTTCCGCCGCTTCGCCATGTAACCACGGGTTATCAAAGCGGCTACATGGCCGGCCTTACCAACGAGGCAAGACTTGTACTCAGCACCGACGCCGGAACCACCTGGACAACCCTGTCGACACAACCTCCGTCAGGCATCTCCAGCCTAGCCATTGTGGACTTCGGCACGCCGTTCTTACTCGTAGCCACCCGGAACGAAGGAGTGCTCGCCTATAACGAAGGAACGACGTGGCGAAGCGCGAACGGCTTTGTCAACGGGGCATTACCAACGGTCGTGGCCTACTCGATAATTTACGCCCCCAACACCAACGACAAATTCACGTCGCCAACGGGGCAACAGTTTGCAGGCGCCGTGTTCGTAGCCACAGACGCCGGGGTCTTCAAATCTGTCGACGGCATGCAATCCTGGCAAGCCTTACCTTTAAAGGCAGACATTCGCGCACTTGGACATAGCCCGGTTCGACCTCGCACACTTTTTGCCATCGCGTCGAATGGGGCGGTATACCAAAGTGACAATGCAGGAAACAGTTGGCAATGACACTACATCGATTAATCCGCAGCGCCATCGTAATCCTTGTGATGACCATGATCACACTGCCTGTATCCCCTCTTCGTGCGGATACAAACGGAACTATCGGCGGTCGCATCGTATCCGGCACCGACTCAGCGAACATCTCTGACCTACAGACAGTTCGTCTTGATGGCTACCGACAAACAACGACGCTGTCTGCCAGAGAAACATCGACAAGCAGCGACGGCTCTTTCGAATTCCAAAATGTAGAGGGCGGAGCTGAGTTCGTGTACCTGGTTAGTGTGGAGTACGAAGGCATCCGCTACAGCAGTGACATTCTTCTACTAGAACCCGGTGGGAAAAGAACCGTAACCCTTGAAGTGTTTGCAACAACTGACATAAATCCAGGCATTTCGTTCCGAACATTAACTCGTCTGTTACGAGCACAGTCGGACGACGTTATCTCGGTCGTCCAAATTGCCGAAGTTTTTGTTCCGGGTGATCAAGCTTTCACACCATCAGCCCAAGACATGCCTCCCGCACTGCGATTTGCAGTCCCGGAGGGGGCTTTCGGCCTGCAACCTATCGGCGGATTTTCAAGAAACGACATCGTGATTGGGGGCCCCGGGTTTGCCATTTTTTCTGGACTACGACCAGGGATTAACACGATTATTTTTGGTTACCAGTTAGCCCTCGACAACGGTTTTGGGGCCTTTGATTGGAAGCCCAGCCTTCCTACTGCCACGGTCATCTTGCTTGTGGAGAAGGGCCCGCTGAAAGCCGAGGTGCAAAACCTTGAACCGCGTGGCGAGAGTAGTTTTGGTGGCACCAATGTATTGCGGTGGCAAACTGACCAAGTGGCCGCCGGTTCGACCATTAACGCCCGGATAGAAAACACAGCAACCCCTAGGGTGATTCGCGTTTTTCGAGGCACTACAACCGACCGATGGGCGCTTGGAGCGACGATCGCTGCCGTCATCCTTGGTCTCAGTCTTATCGTGTGGCGACGCAACTGGCGCGTGGCCGACTCGATAGACCCACTAGTCGAAGCCAATCGACTGCTCACCGAGTTGCGAACCATTGGAACTACCCCGGCTGACTCGACGCATCGTGTCGCCGTCCAAGCCAAACTTTTTATCCTATTGGAAAAACATCCTGAAATCATCGGGGCAATTCGTCGAGATCAGGCCCGCGGAACCGATCCAAACAAAACATTAGCGCCGTAAGGTCCGCATGCATAAAATTGACCGCGTGGAAGATATTCGACATGACGTCATCATCATCGGCGGCGGTGGCGCTGGCCTACGTGCGGCGATCGCGGTTGCTGAAACCAACCCTAGTCTGTCTATTGGGCTGGTTTCCAAGGTCTACCCAATGCGAAGCCATACGGTTGTCGCTGAAGGCGGGATGGCCGCAGTCGCTAAACCCAACGACGCCCGCGAATTCCATATCTACGACACAATCAGCGGATCCGACTGGCTCGCCGACCAGGACGCAGTCGAATACTTTGTCGATGAAGCACCTCGCGAACTGATCCAACTGGAACATTGGGGATGTCCGTGGAACCGTGAAGACTCCGGCCAAGTGGCCGTCCGTCCGTTCGGTGGCATGCAAATTGAACGAACGTGGTATGCGGCCGACAAGACTGGCTTTCACGTCCTCCACACACTCTTCCAAACCTCTTTACGGTTCCAACAAATCACGCGTCATGATGAATGGTTTGCCACGGCGCTGCTAACCGCTGATGGCCGTTGCCAGGGCTGCGTGGCGATAGAGCTACGCACAGGCGAGATTCGTGCCATACGCGCCAACGCCGTCATCATGTGCACTGGAGGCGGAGGCCGAATATTCCCCTTCACTACTAACGGCGCCATCAAGACAGGGGATGGCATGGCCCTCGCCTATCGCGCCGGTGTACCACTCAAAGACATGGAGTTTGTGCAATATCATCCAACCGGACTTCCGGGCACTGGAATCCTGATCACGGAAGCCTCAAGAGGTGAGGGCGGGATCCTCTTAAACAATCAAGGGCGACGCTACCTAGAAAATTACGATCTCGGATCCCCGCTTTCCCT
>CAZFVB010000007.1:0-391 GCA_964522375.1 uncultured Chloroflexota bacterium | reverse complement strand
TCGTCAATAAGGACTGCTATCGATACCTCCAGGATTACGACCTGGGTACGCCGCATCCCAAGCCGGTCCTTCGTTCAATGGAGCTCGGGCCTCGAGACCGGCTGTCCCAGGCCTTCGTGAAGGAGCAGGAGAAAGGTCGAACTCTCGAGGGTGAATACGGTCACTTCGTCCACCTCGACGTCCGTCACCTTGGTGAACGACATATTGACGCCCGAATACCTTTTGTACGGGAACTTGCTAAAAATTATGCAGGGATAGATCCGGTCAAAGACCTGATCCCCGTCCGCCCCGTAGTCCACTACATGATGGGGGGTATAGATACCGATCTTGACGGTGCCACAGCTCTGCCAGGACTCTATGCGGCAGGAGAATGCGCCTGTGTAAGCATCAA
>CAZFVB010000006.1:41340-64491 GCA_964522375.1 uncultured Chloroflexota bacterium | reverse complement strand
CCTTGTGAGCCTGCAACCCGGGCAAGCCCCCCAACTGCTGAAACTTGTTGGAACTGAAAATTGGCGAAAGCCCGTTGCCTTCGACAACTTCAACAACAACTTATACGTACTCGACCCAGGAGCAGGAGACCGCGGAACCATTCATAAATATCAGGTCACCGCTGCGGGATACGAAATTGAGCCAACCCCGTACGTGGAACAAGCCGAGGAGGTTGATCTTTCCAACGCGATCGATCTCGCAATAGATGGCGACATCTTTGTTCTCCTCCAAGACAGCTCGGTTCTTAGATTCAGCGGCGGCCGCAAAGTCCCATTCAAAATAAATGGTCTTGTCGGCGAGGCGCTTCAAGCGACCCGGATTTTCACGGAAGTAAACGCCGATGGTCTTTACCTCGTAGATCCCAAGAACGAACGGATCGTCGAAATAGACAAGACTGGAGAATCCGAGGGAGCATTTGTTCGCCAGTTCAAATTTGTTGGAAAGGACAATTTCTTTGCAAACATCCGCTCAATATGGATCGACGAGAATGAAACCAAGCTTGTTGTGCTCGGCGAAAATTCGGTGCGGCAATTCGTGATTCCTAAGAAGGCCTCGTAGAAAAGTTCCACATTAGCCTGCCCGGAAATCCATCTTGGTCAGGATTCCCGACAACTAACCCGGTGACACTCCCCCACTATCCTTCTTGAACCAACGACCAACCATTCAGGAAACGTTCATTGTCTTGATCAACGGTTACGACTGGAGCGGGGAACGGGAATCGAACCCGCGTCTTAGGCTTGGGAAGCCCATATTGGACCACTCAACTATCCCCGCGTGTGGAACGCCTGCCCAAAGTCGAACTTTGGAACCATCGTCGAGCAAGTTGTAACACTTCCGACAAAAGCTTCAAAAATTTTTCGGCTATAGTTTGGACCTCCCACGGCACTAACGTCAGTACGGCATCTCAGGCTCGGAGATTAACGTGCAGCATATTCAATCAACTGCAGACCGCGTGATCGACAACGTGTCGACAGTAATCGTCGGGAAACAAGGCGCTATCGAGCTCGTAGTCATCGCCCTACTTTCGTCGGGCCACGTTTTGATCGAGGACGTCCCGGGTGTCGGAAAAACAACACTCGCAAAGTCGATTGCTCGCTCACTCGGTCTCACCTTCAATCGCATCCAGTTCACGCCTGACCTGCTACCCAGCGATGTAACCGGTGTAACCATTTTTAACCAACAAACCTCTGAGTTTGAATTCCGGCACGGACCGGTAATGTCACAGATTGTTCTCGCAGACGAAGTGAACAGAGCCACGCCCAAAACACAATCAGCCCTTCTGGAAGCCATGGAAGAAAACCAAACTACTGTTGATGGGAAAACATACGCTTTACCTGATCCATTCCTGGTATTCGCGACTCAAAATCCTATTGAGTACGAGGGGACCTTCCCACTACCCGAAGCCCAGTTAGACCGGTTCCTAATGCGAGTGAGTCTTGGTTACCCGGACCGGGAGCACGAACTCCAAATCCTTGGTGACCGTCAGCACGAACAACCTATTGATACGGTCCAGCAAGTGCTCGATGCAAACGACATTCGCTCCATTCAGGAATCCGTACAACATATTTACGTTGATGAACTTGTTCATGGTTATATCGTCGACGTAGTCCGTGCGACGCGCGAACATCCTGATGTCTATCTGGGTGCAAGCCCCCGAGCCAGCCTTGGTCTATTCCGGTCCGGTCAAGCACTAGCCGCAATACGTGGACGGGGTTATGTTGTCCCTGATGATGTGAAGTACCTTGCCGAAGCGGTTATTGCTCACAGAATTATTGTCAGCCCGGCTGCACGCATTCGTAACATTGACACGCGAACCGTTGTCTCCGACGTCTTGGATTCTGTCCCCGTACCCGGAGCTTCCGCGACATGACCCATGCCACCACTTTCCAAGAATTGGCCCTTGTTATCAGACGCATCGAACCTTGGGGATGGTGTGGCGTAACCACCACTGAAATTGGTCTGTTAGCTGCAACCCTTGCCCACACGTCAGAAGCTGCGTGCGTAGACGAGCTACGAGCCTCATCTACTGCAGCCCGCTATCGATCACGAGGCGCACAACGACTTCAGGCCCATCGTCGGTCGGAAGCATCGACGGTGCCATCAGGACGCAGTGCGTACCAGATTGCCGGAAACGCAATAGAACAGTTGTGGGAATTCCTGGTCACAGGACGCCAACGACTCGAAACACCACTCGATGTTCGTGCCGGCACTGACTTCCAACATCAAGCATGGAACATCGTACGAGCAATTCCGTTTGGAGATACGCGAAGCTACGGCTGGGTCGCTGAAGCTCTTGGAAAACCAACTGCCACTCAGGCTCTAGGAACCGCTGTTGGCTCCAACCAGATGTTGATTTTTGTCCCCTGCCATAGAGTCGTAGGATCCCGAGGCATCGGCGGATATTCACGCGGCACCGAATTGAAGCGCCGCCTACTCGACCATGAACGCTCGTGGCCTCGTATGCAGTCAATATTTAACGACTAGTCGTTCGCGCCCACATCTTCCACAGTATCCAGATCTTGTTCTAATCGACTTCCCGCACGCAGTCGCACTTCGCGACCCTTTTCGGCATGAAAATCGTCGCTATAAAAACCGACCTCTTCTCCACGAAAAACGGTCACATAGAGATCATCACGTCGGGTCTCGGCAGAAAGCACTAAAAGTTCATCAATGCGTTCTATCAAGCGAAGAACGTGTTCTTCGGACAAATCAACCTTAATCACCAAGGTTGCGTAAACGTTAGCGCTCGCAAAATGCAGATCTATTCGGCCAACCGAACCCTCCGGCGCTCTCAAGTGATATCCCTCAGAACTGTCGGTGCGGTACTGCCGATCAAACTCCACAGCCCCTACTTCCATGATGAAACATCCAGTCCAATATCAACCGCACGAGCCGAGTGAGTAAGCGCCCCCACAGAAATATCATCAACTCCCGTTTCTGCAAAACCACGAACATTCGCCAAGGTCACACCACCTGTAACTTCGAGGCGCGCCCGTCCTTCAACAAGCTGCACCGCGAATCCGATATCTTTAACAGTCATATTGTCCAGCAAGATCATGTCCGCTCCTACATCAAGAGCCTCACGAAGCTGCTCGATGGTGTCAACCTCTACTTGTAACCGCATGCGATCAGAGCACAGCGCGCGCGCTTGACGAAAAGCCTGCGAAAGCCCGCCCGCGGCAGCGATGTGATTGTCCTTTAATAGCATTGCATCAAACAGGCCAAAGCGGTGATTGAAGCCACCACCAGCTTTTACGGCATACTTTTCAAGATCTCGGAGCGTAGGCGTCGTCTTTCGAGTATCGAGAATCCTTGCACTCGTCCCCCGCACCTCGTCCACAAATGCACGCGTAAGCGTAGCGATGCCACTCAAACGCTGAGCAATATTGAGAGCGACTCGTTCTCCCATGAGCAACCGACGCGCATCAGTTTGAATAGACGCAATCACCTGTCCAGCCTCTACGGCCATCCCGTCTTCAGTCGCATCCTGAACAGCCTCAGCGTCCCCCAGCTGCCTATAGACACTATGAAAAACAGACACGCCCGCCACTACAAAAGGTTCCCTAGCCACCACGAGACCCTCAAGTGAAACATCCGGCGCCACAACGGCCTCTGTGGTTCGATCCCCATCACCGATATCCTCAGCAAGAGCACGAACCACTAGATCCTCAAGAGCGTCCTTTGGAAAGCCAGTCATTTGATCGACAGAGGAACTGAACGAAAAGTTATCGTCAGCTTCCCGTAATCAACGTCCAGAGGCCACACCTCGTTATATCGATACAACTGGCAACGGAGAACACCTTGATCATCAATGTGGATGCAGGCCTGAAATCCCTCACCATAAGTCATGCTGATGTACTGTCCCTGCGCCCCGTCGGTTTGCGCGTTAACGTCGTACTCGCCCTCAATGGGCGGATCGACATACCAGTCCCCTTTAGGAAGGGTAATGGCATTAGATTGAACAAACTCTTCGGGATCCATTAGTCGAAGACCGGGCCACGTTCTCTTGTTGCCGCTAACAATAAACGGGTACTAGTCAACACGTACAGTGCCAGCGATAAGTAATAGGCAGCTTGAGCCAGAGTCTGGCAAAGTAGGACTACTACAGAGGATGGGAAACCCATTAGGTTGGCACTTCGCAGCAAGCACAAGTGTCTGGACCAGCCCACAAGTTGTGGAACGGTCTATCCCATTAATTGACCGCGGAGGATCAGTATGGCGTTCGATGTAGACCCATACACTAAATTTCGCCACCTAGTTATGACCAACGCAGAAAAGGTCATTCTCGGCAAAGACTCGGAAATAGAGAAGATCCTAGTGTCACTACTCTGCCGTGGCCATGTGTTGCTGGACGATGTCCCAGGAACAGGCAAAACAATGCTTGCAAGGACAATGGCTGCCTCAATTGGTGGTGTCTTTCGTCGAATCCAGTTCACCCCTGACTTACTCCCTAACGATGTAACAGGCGTCACCATATTTAACCAAAAGACTACAGAGTTTGAATTTCGGCCTGGCCCTGTGTTTGCAAACGTCCTATTAGCAGACGAGATAAATCGAGCCACACCTCGAACGCAATCAGCCCTCCTTGAAGCCATGAGTGAATCTCAGGTCAGCTTCGACGGTGTGGCCAGGTCGTTACCAACGCCGTTCACGGTGCTTGCAACCCAAAATCCTGTTGAATTCGAAGGTACATTTCCTCTTCCAGAAGCCCAACTTGATAGATTCATGATGCGGCTGACAATTGGCTATCCCGGGATCGAACAAGAACGTGAGATTCTCGAATCCCAGCGGCATGGCCATCCGATTGACAACGTAGAGGCTGTCACTTCGCTCGAACTCTTAACCCGTCTTCAAGACGGTCTTGGGAACGTTCACGTCGACAGTACAGTCACTGACTACTTGCTAAGGCTTGTTCGAGCTACTCGCGAACGACCGGAATTATCTCTGGGCGCCAGCCCACGGGGATCGCTCGCTCTCTACAAAGCATCGCAAGCCCTAGCAGCTTTACGAGGCCGTGACTTTGTATTGCCAGACGACGTCAAAGAACTGGCCCCCACAATTCTCGCGCACCGACTATTGGTCGCGCCGGAATACGGATTACGCGGTATCACTTCGGATGGAATCGTAACCTCACTCGTCGAATCGGTGGAATTACAACTCGTAGACGCGGACGGTGGCTAGCCTCTTAGCTTTAGCAGGGCTGCTGCTGGCAGCAGCCCTGTTCACTCGGTTTCCCATCCTCTTCCTTGCCAGCTACCTCATCATTGCCTTGCTAGCACTCACACATGTCTGGGTCTGGTTAATACAACGTGGGCTTCATGTTCACCGAGAAGTCACGCCGCGTATCTTTCACGATGAAACAGCCACCGTAACGATTCGAATCAGAAATCGCTCACTACTACCCATTCCATGGTTAAGCGTGCGGGAAGGCCTGCCCATCCAAATTGCCACCCATGACGCACTGCGACGGGTAGTAAGAATCGGCCCCGGACGATCCACTGATATCACATATACGCTAACGGGCAGCGCCCGTGGCTATCACCGACTTGGGCCACTCGAAGTTCGATTCGGAGACGTCTTTGGGATCTCGAGCAGAGATCTCATTATTGACACAGCAGAGTTTGTAATTGTCTACCCGGAAATTGTTCCCATCGAATCGTTTCAAATCGAGTCAAACACGCCTTTCGGCGACATGCGGTCACACCAAAGGATTTACGAGGATCCTCTTCGAGTGGTTGGCTCCCGTGACTATCAACCGGGCGACTCCGAACGCCTCATAAACTGGAAAGCAACGGCTGCTGCTGGACAGCTGTTAGTTCGAACACTTGAACCCGCCGTAAGCCACGAAGTGCAAATATTCCTCGATCTCAATCCCGAGAGCTACAGTCGGCAATGGAAAGATCCCGCATCGGAAATGTCCGTTACGGTCGCAACGTCGCTTGCCTCGTTTATGCTTCAAAACCGTCAGGCCGTTGGCATTGTGGCGAATGGCCTTGATCCCATCTACCTTCAAGGAGATAGGGTAGCCTCGCAGACTGAGGCTCGTCGACGCATGGGGAATGCCCTGCCGCACGTCCCTGTAGGTCGTGGTCGAAGTCACTTAATGTCCTGCCTCGATCTCCTGGCTCGTGTGGAACTGCTTGCAGGCGAAACCCCATCCAAATTGGTCACGACCGCGTCTCAGAACTTGGCATGGGGAACCACCTCAATAGTTATCACCGGCCTTAGATCCGACGACCTTTTTGCTGCGCTTACCGCCCAACGTAAACTTGGGCATCGAGTGATTGCCATCTTCACTGACTCGTCAGCTGCAAACCTAAGCGTGTCTGCCGCACGCGCAGCTGGTCTTGGAGCGTTTGCAGTTACCAGCAAGGAACATATGCGTGTCTGGCGAGACGACCGAACGTCCGTTTAGCCGGACCATTTTGGGCGCAATCAGCGCCACCTGTTTCACGCTGTTTGGTGCGGGACTCGTCCTTTGGATGCAAACGGTCACAATCGGTGCCCTTCAGGCCTACACGTTTATGGCAATCATGACAGCCGTGTTCTTGCTATCCATGGTGGTGGCGGCCCGGAGCGGTCGCTACTCGGCCTCCAGTTACGGATGGAAACAATGGACGGCGGTGGTCATCCCCATTTTATTACTTGTTCGCATCACTGCATTTTTTGGGTCAGCCACTGATAGCTTTGAAGATCCCATCAGGTTCCTCAGTGGGCTCCTCGATCTAACCTCCATCTATCTGGCGATTGTCCTTGCCCTCACCTGGGGAAGCGGCATGCGGGTCGCTCGAAATATCGAATTTCTCCATCCACAACAATCCGAGATTCCACCATCAATACGCTCCCCGCAATATTACGAGTGGTTGGACAGTAGAGGCCGTTATATCGACCGGGCAGCCGCAATTGGCGAATTGACCCACCTTGCAGCGATTGGAGGGGGCATCCTTATTGGATTTACCGCGTTCAGCGTAGCTATTGGCGCAGAACAACGGAATGCAGGCTTGGTCCAGACCTCGCTCACCATTATGGTTCTGTACTACCTGAGTGTTCTCCTCTTACTCAGCTACGCCAATCTCATCCGGCGCACCTCCCAATGGTCGCTCGAGCTTGCATCGCAGGCGCCTGGCCTTACAGGAACATGGATTCGTTCGGCTTTCGTATTACTCATTGTTGCGTTGGTGGTGGCAATGTTTATTCCGGCTATAGACACCGATGCTTTTGTCAACATAGGCCTCCTCATCATCGAGGGGATGATTTGGATCACGCGAATCGTTCTGGTAGCTGGAATCCTCGTTTTAGGATTCTTTGCGCGCATCTTTGAATATTTCCGACCAACCTCAGATGAAAAGCCTCCTCCAGAACCCGAACCACCCCCACAACTCGACAACCCAACAATAAGCGCTTTAGATCTAACTGAAGTGCTCGCAGCTCTCGTGGTGCTGGTGATTGGCGGATTAGCAATTTATTGGGTCACCGGAATCGTTCGTCGAAATGTTCACAACATCCAGGTGGAGAGAGCCGGAAGCTCGTTGCTCGGCCATATCTATTTAATCCTTCGAGCAGTACTCGACTCAGTCATCGAAATGCTCCGCTGGTCGCGAACCGTGGGCCAAGCTATAGGAGAGCAAATAAAGGGCTTAGCCTTTCGCCGCGCTTCAATCGAAGCGCAGACACCTGCATCAGGGATCCAGCGAACAGACATGACAGTCCAACAGCATATTCACCAGATTTATGCCGCCGTGGTAACTGAAGCTTCGTCCCTTGGTATACATCGAAAACCTGGAGCAACCCCTGCAGAGTACGAGGAAACACTGGCACTTCGGTGTCAAGGCGAAACTGCCGCATTGCAGAAATTAACTGAGCTGTACGTGTTTGCTCGCTATTCGAGCAAACACCTTCGTCCACACGCCCTGCAACAAGCTCGCCAAACACAGACAGACGTCTTGGACGCCCTAAGGAGCCGCAATGACTGAGGATCTTTTTGCCCATAGGGCAACACAAGATCTAGCCCGTGATGCGCCATTAGCAGCTCGAATGCGTCCGGTGACCCTCGATGCATTCGTTGGCCAGCAAAAACTCGTCGGTCCAAACGCACCGCTTAGAAATTCTATAGAGCGAGACGAGGTCTGGTCCGTGATCCTCTGGGGACCACCTGGCACTGGAAAAACAAGTTTGGCAAGAATTGCCGCAAACACGACTAGTCGGAACTTCGTAGAACTCAGCGCAATCTCAGCCGGCGTAAAAGACGTTCGAACAGTGCTGTCGCAAGCCACTGAAGCCCGACAACTTTATTCCAAACGCACGCTGGTCTTCCTTGATGAAATCCATCGCTTCAACAAAGCCCAACAGGACAGCCTATTAGCCGCTGTGGAAAACGGGACAATCGCCTTGTGGGGAGCAACCACTGAAAACCCGTATTTTGAAATCAATGCTTCCCTTTTGTCCCGCATGCGCGTTCTACGCCTAGAACAACTCACGAGCAAGGAGCTACAGGGCATTGTCTGGAAGGCAATCCATGATCCGAGAGGACTCGGGCCAACAGCCCCAACGTTTGAAGCCGACGCGATCGAAGAAATCATCGCCGGAGCAGCTGGAGATGCCCGTGTAGCACTCAACAGACTTGAGGCAACTGCCATCTTCGCGACCGAGCAACACATAACAACCGTTGAATCCGCCGTTGTCACCGCCGCGAACTTAGAACGACAAGTCCGATATGATCGTTCAGGGGACGAGCACTATGACACGATTTCGGCCTATATTAAGAGTGTTAGGGGCTCGGACCATGACGCGGCGCTATTCTGGCTGGCGAAGATGATCGAAGGTGGCGAATCACCAGAATTCATCGCTCGACGGATCGTAATCTTGGCGTCTGAAGATATTGGAAATGCTGATCCAAGCGCTCTTTCGCTGGCCGTGGCTTCGGCCTCGGCCGTTGAGCGGTTAGGACTGCCCGCAGCTCGATTTGCGTTGGCACAAGTGACCATCTACCTCGCCGCGGCTCCAAAGAGTAACGCGGCTGGACGCGCCCTAGATGCTGCGACGCAAGCCATTCGTGACGGAGCTGATCTTGCTGTCCCGTCATATTTACGCTCGACGAACCATCCGAATCCAACGTCCTCAGAACAACCTGAGCTGACGTACAAATATCCTCACAATTATCCGGACAACTTCGTGGCCCAACGTTACATGTCGAACTCCGAGAAATTTTACGACGGACATGGTGGTGGCAGGGAACGAGAACTTTGGGAACAACTCAATAAGCGACGAGCTGGTGCCAAAGACACCGGCTCGTCGCCATGATCACGCAACCAAACTTAGCTGGATAGATACCGACGGAGTACAGGAAGAATCGACTGCTGTTGCGCATGATTCAAAAACAGACTCACGCTCCGACCATCGGCACGACGTAGTTGCACAACACCTCTCGCACATCTATAGCTTTGAAAGTCATCCCAAGACCAGAATCGAGCAGAATGCAAAACAACACCCTCATCAGTAAAGTGGTAATACACGGGGAAAAACAACCATGCGGCTATAAGGATTAAGGAAAGGGTCCCGGCACCTTCCACCATGAACCATTCGGGGACAAGTCTCGCGAAGAGAAACAGGCCCAGAATTACTAACAACTGCCACCTATAAATAAGCATCCGGGATCTAAGCCCAACCCGCAGCCGATGGACCTCCACACCTGGCCGGTCCTGCGCCCACGGACAGTACGTGGCAGCAACCATCAGTCCATAGCTCACCGCTATAACAACAAGAAGCCCATACGTAGTAACACTCAGCATAAACGGGAGAACTTCCTGACACTTTGAACTCAAAGAGTTTACGAGGAGACCGGGTCACTGTCTTATACTCAGCTCAATGCGGCTTTTGAAACCCCAAACCTGATGGCCGGCCATTCTCGCTGGGCACAGATTAAACGTCAGAAGGCCGTGACCGACGCCAAGCGTGGCCAAGTGTTCACCAAATTGGGCCGCGAACTCACTATCGCAGCTCAGCATGGCGGTGCCGATCCTTCAGCTAACTTTCGTCTAGATCAAGCTATGGCAAAAGCCAAAGCAGCCAACATGCCTAAAGATCGAATTGAGCGGGCCATCCAGCGTGGAGTCGGCGGAAACTCGGAGGCCAAGTCCCTCGAAGAGATCACTTACGAGGGTTACGCAACAGATGGCGCTGGATTATTGATTGAGGTAGTTACGGATAACAGAAATCGATCAGTAGCTGAAATCCGAACGGCACTCAATCGGCTGGGCGGCACGCTTGCAGAATCCGGATCCGTAGCCTGGCAATTTGCAAACCGTGGAGCGATTGAAGTACGTGCAGACGGTGCGAATCCAGAAGACATTGAACTTTCCGCAATCGATATGGGGGCGGTTGACGTAGAACACACAGATGATTTTGTTCACGTTTATACGGAGGCCACTGACCTGGCCCTAGTAAAAAAGGCGCTTGAAAACATCGGTTACTCGGTAACCACAGCTGAGTTAACCATGATCCCCACAGCTCCGATGCTTATGAACGACCGCCAGACGTCGAATATTGTAGGTATCGTGGAACAGATCGAAGAGCTAGATGATGTTCGTCGGGTCCATACGAATGTGGAAGTGAGCGATACGCTTCTTGAACACATTGATGCATAACAGAGCAGAGCTGTGCTGACACTCGGGATAGACCCGGGCACGGCCAGCTTCGGATTCGGATTGGTCGCTGGTAAACGGCACCCCGATCACGTTGCGCATGGCTGCCTCACCACCCCAGCCAGGCAGCCTATAGGCAATCGCCTAGCCCTTATACGCGACGGGTTGCTTCCGCTGTTTGATCGTTATGCAATTACTGCGGTTGCGGTAGAACACTTAGGCTATGCACGCCGAATCACCTCAGCCGTCGATGTCTCCCACGCCATAGCCCTGACACATCTCCTTGCAGCGGACCACGGTGTTCCGATCGAGGAATATGCTCCATCGGAGATCAAGCTAGCAGTCACTGGGCATGGAGCATCTAACAAGGCCACGGTTCAAAACATGGTTCAACGCTTACTTGAACTACCCGATGTCCCACATCCGAATCATGCTGCTGATGCATTAGCCGTAGCAATCTGTCACATCAACTCCCATGCAATCCGATCACTCCAGCGTCAGGTAGCCAATCAATGATTGGAGAGCTAACAGGTGAGATCGCCGAAAGACGAACCGACTCTATGGTGATTAGAGTTGACGGGACGGGACTAGGCCTCGAAGTTTCGGTACCGGACCGTTCACTAGCCGCCGCTGGCGACCACGTGCATCTCTTCACCTCACTACAGTTCAGTTCAGACGGAGCCTTTCTAGCTGGCTTCGAGACAATTGAAGAACGCCGCGTATACGAAGCCCTCCTGAGTGTTAACAGTGTCGGACCACGCACTGCCGTACGTGTACTGTCGACACATCCCGCAAAAAACATCTTTCAGGCGTTAGACGCCGAGGATCCGAAGCCGTTCCAAGCTGTTCCAGGCATCGGAGGAAAAACGGCGAGCCGAATCATTTTGGAGCTGCGGGGGAAATTGGTAGCGGCTGACAGTGATCCTGGCAGTTTGTCCGCAGACGAAGATTCGATTGAGGTTTTAGAAGTGCTGCTCAATCAGGGCTTTTCCCGAGCCGAAGCAACCATAGCCCTGAACCAAAGTGCCGGCGAAACGATGCCTGTAACTGAGCGGATCAGAGCTGCGCTCCGATTCCTCCATACGAAAAGCAGGATGCGGTCGTGACGGATCGTGTGGTCAATCCAGCACCAAACACCGATGACAACCGCCTGGACCGGGCACTTCGACCACGCGACCTCTCCGACCACGAATTCATCGGCCAATCTGATGTAAAGCGCGCACTGCGTCTGATGATTCAGGCTGCCAGAGGTCGCAACGAACCGGTGGACCATATTTTGCTTGTAGGGCCTCCAGGCCTTGGAAAAACTACGCTCGCGCAGATAATTGCTAACGAAATGCAGAGCGATCTGGAGGTTACGTCAGGACCGGCGCTCCTCCGTCCTGGCGATCTTACGCAGAAGCTAAGCGTCATTGAGGCATCCGATGTGTTGTTTATTGACGAGATCCACCGACTTGGAAAATCTGTTGAAGAAATCTTGTATCCGGCGATGGAGGATTTTGCATTTGATCTGCCGAGCGGTAACCGGTCTCATCGCATGCGGCTGGATCCCTTCACTGTCATCGGCGCAACGACCAGCGCGGGATCGCTAACACCAGCTCTTCGCGACAGGTTTGGCGTAGTTCACCGCCTCGAGTTCTACAGCGTGGAGGAAGCAGCACGAATTGTTCAACGATCATCGGAAATCCTCGGGGTCACCATCACCGAAACTGGGGCATTCGCGCTCGCTCAGCGATCACGAGGAACAGCCCGTGTCTGTAATCGCCTTCTTCGCCGGGTCCGCGACTACGCAGAGGTTGAAGCTGACGGAGTAATCACCGACGACGTAGCGGACCAGGCCCTCAACGAACTCAATGTGGACAATGAAGGATTAGATGCAATGGACCGCCGGATTCTCACAACCTTAATGGACACGTTTAACGGAGGCCCGGCGGGCCTCCAGGCATTGGCGGCCAGCCTCGCCGAGGACCTCCCAACACTTGAGTCTCACTACGAACCATTTCTGCTCCAGCGAGGCTTTATTGCACGAACGCCTCGAGGCAGAGTAGCCACGAGACAGGCCTACGAACACCTTGACCGAGATCCTCCGGCCACAGCAGCTGAACAGGCTACCCTGCTCTAGCTAACTGTGATCGATGAACACAGCACAACGACTTCATGCAACAGTTTCGGGCAAGGTTCAAGGAGTAGGGTTCCGATATTTCGTGACTGACAAGGCCCGCGAGATGGAGCTGTATGGTCATGTCCGGAATCTTCCGGCCGGAAGACGCGTTGAGGTGATAGCAGAAGGGCCAAAACCCATCCTAGAAAAACTTGCCGAGTTGCTACGCTGCGGACCACCCCTTGCCGAGGTCACATCCGTTACTCTGAAGTGGAAAATTGCGAAGGGTGGATTACCCAAATTCACGGTTCGTGGATAACCCGGTCATGTTGCGTCGCCCCAAAACATTAGAGAGAACTAGGACCAAGCCCTCGCGGGCGAACTTTCGAAGCATGCACATGCTGGCCTGGGGCTCGCTCTTCCTCGCTGTCGCTGTGCTGCTATCAGCAATTGTCCTAGTGCCAAAAGGCGTTTCATTAATCCTGGCTGGCGTGAGCGAGGGTAAAACAACAACAGCTGAACTTATTGACGGAACGGTCCTTTTTCAACCACCTGCAACCGCGAATTGGCAAAGCATGCCTGCTGAAAAAAATCTCTCGGAAGGTTCTCGTGTACGAACAGATGACCGGTCCCGAGTTTTCCTTCGAACACGTGATGGATCAACTTTATTGTTGTACAACGACACTGAACTGGCGTTGCAACGTATGCAGTTTGGAAGATTTAATAAGGCACTCCAAGACACCGTGATCCGAATCTTCAGAGGTCGCCTTCAAATTGGGGTTGCTGCTCATCCCTCCTCACAAAGCAGACAAATCACAGTTCTATCCGGAACCGGTCGGTTCGACCTAAGTGAAGGCAGTTATCGAATCGAGATGGATCCCGATGGCTCATCCCATCTGAGCATCCGCAGCGGTTACGCCTCAGTATGGTCCGGTAATCAGAGTGTCAGTCTTCCTTCCGGTTTTAGAGCTCGGATCGGGCCAAAAGGGAAAATACACGCTCCCTTACCTCTCGAACGCACTCTGATAGAGGATCCGCTTCGTGATGTCGCCATCAATGATTCCCCATGGACCACCTTCGTGGTAACCGAAGCTGGCCCAGCCGGAACCATAAAAAGATCAACAACAGGCGTTTGGTTTCACAGAACTACACAGACAGGAAAAACAGATCGCCACGGAGAAAGTGGATTAGTCCATACGATCGACAGGGATGTTAGAGATTATGTCAATCTGACAATTGGAGCCGACGTTCGGATTAATTCTCAAACCCTTTCGGGAGGTGGGACTGCGGGAACTGAATATCCTTTAATGATTCGCATCACCTATCTCGATGCTGATGGCCAAGAACAAATATGGACTACCGGTTTCTATCACCAAAACAACGACGGGTTGAGCGTAAAAATGGGAAGGGAAATCCCGGCAAACCAATGGATCACTTATACAAACAGCTCACTGTTACAGGAAATACGTCCGGCTCCAGTTCACCTCCGACGGATTGAGATTCTAGGTAGTGGTTGGGAATACATCTCCGGTATACGTCGAATGGAGTTAACAGGTCATTAGCAACGAAAAGACGTCTGGGATCGCCGCCGGAGTGGATGCCGTCGAGACAGCGCGAATACAGGCAACATTGGATCGCTTCGGCAAACGGTTTTTAGATCGCGTCTATACAGAAAACGAACAACGGTATAGCCGAGATCGCGCTGAAGAACTGGCGGTTCGATTTGCCGGAAAAGAAGCCATATCTAAAGCGTTGGGAACAGGTATGCGAGGCATAAAATGGCGAGAGCTTGAAATCCTAAACAACAAGCGTGGAAAACCTTTTGTTCGGCTGCACGGCGCAGCGCATGCCCGAGCAGAGCAGCTAGGCCTTACAACCTTCGAGATCAGTCTTACCCACAGTCGTGATTTAGCCATTGCCTTTGTAGTGGCAACTACGGATTGAATCGCGTGCTGGGTGGTCAGGTAGAAGCAGCAAGCCCGATCTTTGACCGAATAGTAGATGTGGCCGGCATGCGCTCACTTGAAGCGACGGCCCCTTCAGAGATAAATCTCATGCGGAACGCGGGCATCGCTATCTCCGCGCATGTGTTGAAGGATGCACATGTTCGACCCGGGGATTTGGTTATTTGCCTCGTGGGACCAGGAAAGAATGGCGGTGACGCGCTCATCACAGCTGGCCAGCTCGCCCAAGCCGGAGTCAACGTTGTTGCATGGGGGTCTCGCGCACGTCCCAACGACCCCCTCGTCGCTGCAGCTACTAAGAACGGTGTGCGTTGGAACGTGTGGCAGGGCGACCGAACACCCCTGCTAGCCGAAACATCTCAGGCCCCGTGTGTCATCGATGGTCTGCTTGGAATCGGAAGCTCTCCGCCATTACGAGGAAACATCAAAGAACTTCTCCAATCATTACCCCTACCTACAAATCAATCCCGTATCGCAATCGACATCCCAACTGGCATAGATGCGGAAACCGGCGCCGCCGACACTTCCAGCTTCCCTGCTGACCTTACTCTCGCAACCGGACCTATAAAAATAGGCTCCCTACTCCATCCGGCTGTTGAATTCTGCGGAGAAATCCGAGCTGTTCCCATTGGCTTAGAAGCTGTCGATTACGAGTCGATTACTACTGCCCTCATTGACCGTGCAACAGTGCGTTGCTTAATCCCAAAGCGTGGGTTGAGTGGTCACAAGGGCTCATTCGGACGACTAGCAATTGTAGGAGGCTCGTCTCAATATCTTGGCGCCACTGCACTGGCCACAATAGCCGCAATCCGAACCGGAGTTGGAATGGTCACGCTTGCATCGACCGAACCGGCGATCGCCACAGCGGCAACTCTCGCTCCAGGCGCAACCTTCTTGCCCTTCGGGGCCACACCGACTGGGCACATGTCCGCTTCGCTTGATGATCTGGAGAAATTGCTAGAGTCTTCGACTGCCCTTCTAATAGGCCCCGGGTTAGGGCGTAGCCCTCAAACGGATTTACTTGTTACCGAACTTGTAAAGCGCCGACCTCACCTACCCATTGTCTTTGACGCCGATGCCCTCAATGTACTCGCTGAAAACCGGGATCTGTATCCCAGCCTCGGACCTCAGATGATTCTCACTCCGCATCCTGGCGAACTAAGACGATTGTCCGGTGAAACAGCTATTCCCGAAGGAAGAAACCGCATCCGAATATCCGAAAACCTGTCATCCACAACCAACGCAATAGTTGTGGCAAAAGGATCCCCCACTATCGTGGCAGGAAATCAATTTACGTGGATCCTCGCACGCCCCAACCCGATTCTGGCAACTGGGGGCTCCGGCGACGTTTTGGCGGGATCCATCGCCGGCCTGCTAGCTCAAGGCGTTTCGCCTGTTGCCGCAGCCCGATTGGGCGTTTGGTTACATTGCGACGCAGCCTCAACTGCCGCTGGACAATCAGACCGTGGAATACCAATCGAGCATATTGCCCAAGCTATTGGGCCAGCATTACAAAAGACTCGGACATAGCGACCAAGCAAACCTCAGTCAATTAGCCGAGCCACGATCTTCCCACAGCTCGGTGACCAAGGATTCAGCCGTCGAGTGTTCAAAGCCCCTTCGCACAAGAAAAGCTCCTAGACGTTGGCGGAATTCGAGGAAAGACATCTCAGCCAACTTACCTGCCTGCTTACGTCCCACAGGCCGTGCGACTTCCATCTCATCCCCGTAACCCATCCTCAATTCCTCGTCTGCTACCGCTTCACTCACCCCGTTCATTCGTAGTTCTTCAAAAACATAGCGTCGCCCACGGGCCCGATGGTTTTTCCGGGATCTAATAATCGCTCTGGCGAATTCAGAATCATCCACATATCCAAGCTCGCACAAACGACATACCGTGGCCTCAACGTCCTCAGGACCCACACCCCTCGTGGCCAGCCGCTCCCGAACCTGCGCTTCCGACCGAACTCTCGATGCCAGAAACCTCAATGCGATTTCCATTGGTGTTGCTTGCCGAGGCTTACCCAAAGGTCAGCACAATGTCTCGCTAGGAAGAACCGTGATCAGATGAATCTCGGCTACCCGACATATCTGTCCAGGGCGCCAACCGTCGCTCATTCCCTGCTATCAACCTCTGTAGATTGTCGAGATGTTGGCTGAATAAAAAAATTACAAATACGGCAATTAGGCCAACACCAAATCCGTCAACACCAAATCCAAACGCGTAGAAAATTATGCCGCCGATTAGAAAACCAACAGCACCAGCCAGAGAGGCAAGCGATACATAACGCCCAACGGCCACGGTGAAAATCCCAAGAGGGATCCCTACCAAGGCCGCGGCAGGTACAAGCGCCATCACTGATCCCCAACTAGTAGCTACACCACGCCCGCCTCGCAAACCGATAAACACCGACCAGTTATGCCCCACTGTTGCTAGAACAGCAACTATCACCGGTACGAGTTGAAACTCAGCTACCAAAACGCGCGCTAGCAGGGCAGGCACAAAACCTTTAAGGAGATCCCCACAAAACACAATAACGGCCGCGCCTGTACCGGCAGTTCTGTAGACATTGGTAGTCCCCGACCTTCCGCTTCCGTGTTCAAAGATGTCAACACCGAAGCCAACCCGACATACAAGCCAGCCAACAGGTATAGCACCAACCAGATATGCCCCAACTATGAGACAGGCTATCTGTACGCCCTCAACTACAGTCACCAATGGTTCCACCTCAACCCAAGTACCGCTGAAGGATCCGTATGCCCCACGTTCATGTCAACCCTAGGGACAACTTTATGAAGCCCTAAGCTTGACCTCTACCGGAGTTCCGTTAAATCCGTATTCGTCGCGCAGTCCGTTTTCAAGATATCGTCGATACGATCGATGGATGGACTCTGGATTCGAAAAAAACAACGTGAACTGCGGAGGAGCAACACCTGATTGCGTCGCATATTTGAAGCGGGCGATCCTACCGCGACGGGATGGAGGATCCCGACGACCGATCCAAGATCGAAGAAATACATTCAGCCTCGACGTGAGCACTTGAACATGACGCGCCCGATGCACCTCAAGAGCCATGGGTAATACATGATCAACATGACGTCCCGTCAGAGCAGAAATCTTGGCTACCGGACTCTCAGGAAGAAAATGGAAGATTCGTCGCAGATGATGATCTACCCGGTCAGAAAATTCCTTGCCCACCACAAGGTCCCACTTGTTAGCCAATATAACGACACCCTTGCCAGCATCAAGAACGAAGCCAGCGACGTGAGCGTCCTGAGCAGTTGGGCCTTCAAACGCATCAACTACAACAATCCCTATGTCAGCATGCTGAATAGATCGCACTGCGCGCAGCACGCTGTGCTGCTCGACCCCCGGATCGATGTGTCCCCGTCTCCGAATACCGGCCGTATCCACAATCCAAACCTCTTGGCCTTCCCACTCGAGCAACGTGTCAACACTGTCACGTGTGGTCCCGGGGGCATCGTGTACAAGGGATCGCGTCTCTCCCAGTAATACATTAACCAGCGACGACTTACCGACGTTCGGCCGTCCAACAATCGCCAGTCTCGGACGAAGATCGGTTTCCATTCGATACTCGACCCGCGGAAGACGATTCTGAATCGCATCTAGTAAATCGCCAGTTGCAGTGCCATGCATCGCTGACACCGCAATAGGTTCGCCAAGACCAAGGGAGTAGAACTCCGAAACTAGTTCCCGGTGCTGCAGCGTGTCAGCTTTGTTGACGACCAAAAGATGAGGGCGGCCGGTACGTTTCACCTCGCGGGCAACACGCACGTCCAATTCCGTTGGACCCGTCGTCACATCAACGACGACCAAAGCAAGATCCGCTTCCGCAGCCGCTAGCCGGGCCTGGGCCTCGGCATCCGCAGCTACAGGCTCGGGCTGCCGCCATGCAATCCCCGCCGTGTCGACCACTGCCATGCCTTGTCCACGCCATTCAATCTCACCATAAATACGGTCACGTGTTGTGCCCGGCATATCCTCAACAACCGCAACCCGACCGCCAACGAGCCGGTTGAAAAGGGTTGATTTCCCAACATTCGGACGTCCGAGGATTGCAACAAGAGGTTGAGAACCCCGTTTAGTTCCAACACTCATCGAACGACCTTCATCCGAATCAGGCATATGCACCACGAAACTTCTCGGGTAATCCGTCAGCAATAGCCCTCATGATCGAATGACTTGCTGAATCAAGATCAGTCTCAGAGATTGATCCGCTTTGACGTTCCCACACCAACGACTGGCCGAAGCGAATTGTGACAGGGATTCGCCCATCTCGTAGCCTCCCTCGCCACGAAAAAGCTTCAGGCCCCCAAATTGAAACTGGAACAACCGGAACTCCGAGTTTGAGCGCAACATACGCAACCCCGGCTTTTGGAGGGTGCAATACAGCATCACGACTTCTCGTACCTTCGGGATACATCCCTACAAGATTCCCCCCCCGAAGAGCCCGAATCATCTGTCGCATTGCCGGCAGATCAACTCCGTCACGATTAACCGGGAGAACACCCCACAACCTGTAGATGATGCCCAGTAATGGGGCATCCACAAGCTCACGTTTAGCTACATATGTGATCCGACGGGGCAGGTAGGCACCGAGCAGTATGGGGTCAAAATTACTGAAATGGTTTGATGCCACTATGCACGGTCCGGTAGATGGGCAGTAGTTCTGTCCCTCAACCCGAACCCGAAACAATGGGGGGAATACAATTCTTCTTCCCAGCGTCTGCCCCCCCCGATATGCCAACTTAACCACGAGAGGCGGTTCCCACGTTCGTCCACGACCCATCTCAACAACAATCCAAAATGTTTCGGTCCTGTATCAGTCTGTCGATCTCGTCAGCAATCAAATCAGGAGATAGGTCACTCGAATCGATGTGAACGGCGTCGGCCGCAGGCTTTAAAGGTGCATACGCGCGCGTGCTATCTGTTCGATCGCGAGATTCAAGGATTCGACGAGCCTCGGCCATCACGATAGCTTCGCCTGAATCCTGTCGTTGGCGCCACTTCCGTTCAGTGCGAGCTTCTAGTGACGCATCGAGATAAATCTTCAATTGCGCGTCGGGCCAGACCACTGTCCCGATGTCTCGACCAATAGCAACCACTCCACCCCGACTAATAAATGCACGTTGCACTTCCAGAAGTTGCACACGGAGCCCACGAAGTTTCGAAATATCGGACACGATGGCCTCAACCTCAGAAGTCTGCAGTGCCGATGTAACGTCTTTACCGTGATTAAACACTCCAACATCACTGGACCGAGTAGAACTCGGCAAAAACTCAAGGTTCAATGACTTCGACACCTCTAAAACCATCGGAACATCTTCGGCATCAACTTGGTTCTCCAGCACGACTAAAGCGGCAGCACGATAGAACAGCCCGCTATCCAGACAGAGGAACCCATACCGTTCGGCAACCACTCGACCCACCGTGGTTTTCCCAGATCCAACCGGACCATCAATAGAAATAACAGGAGCTGTCATGCTACATACCGAACCCACAGAAAAAGTATGCGGGGCCACGTCTCATTATATGAGCCAGCAAAACCATTACGTCAGCCTTAAATCACAACGAATGGGCAAAAGCAGCAACCGCCAACTAGACAACTGATTTAGACCGTCATCACTCCGCAAGGATGCTTCCCAAGCTCGGCCGGGGAAATACTCCAAATGACCGTCACATGTATTTCCAATATACGTTCTAATAGATCGTTGACGCCATCACTGCCATAGCTACACTCAAACCGTGATAATCGAAAAACACATAAAAAACAGTGGCCTACGCCGCGCTTTTCTTCTAGCCATAGCTGCTATCTCTCTAGCAGTTCTCGCTGCACTTCCGACTGCGTCACGGGCTCAAACCCTTCCCTATCTTCCTGACCAGGTGGTACGGATCGAAGGACAGGGATGGGGACATGGTGTAGGAATGTCTCAGTGGGGAGCCCGCGGCCGTGCATACGGGGGGCAGACTGCCGAGGACATCGTTCGGGCTTACTACCAAGGCGTAGAACTCAGCGAGTACCCAACAGACCAGACCTCGATTCGCGTGTTAATTGACAAGAACTACCGTCCTTCGTCGTTCGACGGATCTCTCCGTTCATCAAACACGCTGATTGGCGACATTATTGGGGTCGGCGGTGAATGGGCCATAGCAGGGGCAACAGGCCCGCTGCCAGCCGGCGCACGCCTTCGATTGCTCGATCACCCCGGAGGCGGACGAGTGACTGTTCGACTACTTGACGCCGCCGGTAACCACATGCTTGATTTTGATCTTCCTAGCCTTATCGAAATCATCCCGTTAAAACCAGAAACCCGTTTGCTTGTCCACTATAAGTTCACTGCGTCCGCCGGTAACTCTCGTTACTTTGATCTCTACAGGGGACTAATACGGGTGTACAAAAACTCGTCCGGCCTCATCGACACGGTCAATGTCGTCAACATGGAAGATTATCTTCTAGGAGTGGTTCCCGCCGAAATGCCGAGCCATTGGCCGACAGAGGCACTAAAGGCGCAGGCAATGGTCGCCCGAACATTTGCCATCAATAGCCTTGCACCTAATCAACCACTATGGGATGTCGATGACACAACTCAGTACCAGGTTTACCTTGGGGTCAACCGGGAAACGCCTGAGGCCTCGGCCGCAATCCAAGCAACGCACCGACGGGCCATAACCCACGAGGGCGTTCCAATTCGTTCATATTTCTTTAGTACAGGGAACGGGCATACAGAAAACAATGAGGATGTTTTTGGAGGATCACCGGTGACGAATCTCCGAAGAGTCCTCGATCTGGATCCGGCCGGAAGAACCAGGGACGCTGATTCGCATCGTAGCACTTGGGCCACCAACGCATTCCCTTTGACGACGATTGAAACGGTTATTTCCAGTTCTGGAGCAAACATCGGTCAAATAGCCTCGCTTGACTTCATCTCGCGGACAGCTAGTGGACGGTTGATCACAGTTGCCGCCGATGGCGGCGGTGGTCGAATTTCCATGGACGCTTGGGACTTTGTAAGCCGGTTTAACCGAACCACTCCCAACAACATTGGAACCGTTCTTAGCACACGATTCAACATAACATTCGCCTATCCACATACCCGTCGCCACGCACCGCTAAATCTTCCGGACGGTCAATCGGTGTACTTCGAGCAAACCGGACACAACATCAGGCACGGCTTCCTTAAGTACTTTAATGAAAATGGGGGCGTGGTCGCCTTTGGGTTACCGCTTACAGAGGAATTCGTCCACAAAGGCTGGACGATCCAATATTTCGAAAAGGCACGAATGGAATTTCATCCTGATAAGGCAGGTACTCGCTACGAGGTTCAGCTGGGTTTAATTAATACCGAGCTGACCAAGCCACGCCGTCCATTCACAGGCGACGCACCTTTCCAGAGCGTGCCACAACATCGTTTCTTCCCTGAAACAGGTCACAGCGTCCATTTCTCCTTCCTGGAATTCTGGGAGAAGCAAGGCGGACTCGATCGTTTTGGATACCCCATTTCTCAAGAAGTGACCGAAAACGGGCGTACCGTACAACACTTCCAACGGGCTCGGTTTGAATACTATCCCGACGCCCCGCTGGACAAACGAGTTCAGCTTGCTTCGGTAGGAACTGAACTACTTCGCCAGACAGGTCAGTTGCCCTAGTTCTTGTGAGCAACACCTAGTCCTTGGCAAACCCAAGACACTCGTATACTCATACCCCTCAAGCTGAAGCCCGTCCATGGAAAACCAAATTGCCCTTACGACCGGAGGAACGTGACGCAATAGCCGCGCAGCGCGCGCTCCAGGCCACCACGCGTCGCGCAACCGTTGAGAAGCTTGAAGAAGTTCTATACGAGGCGTTTCCTGTGCTCGATCATGGCTTCGTACGCGTCGTGGATTACATGGGCAGTGACGCTGCCATAGTCCAGGCGGCTCGGGTTTCATATGGAACTGGAACCAAGCAAAGCCGGCAAGATGCAGGGCTTATCCGCTACTTGCTGCGCCATTCACATACAACCCCATTTGAAATGTGTGAGATCAAGTTCCATATCAAACTTCCAATCTTTGTGGCACGGCAATGGATCAGACATCGCACAGCAAACGTGAATGAATACTCTGCCCGCTATTCCATCCTCGACAATGAGTTCTATGTCCCTGCAACCGAACATCTGGCCGCTCAATCCACCAGCAACCGGCAAGGTCGTGGTGACACACTCGAAGGACAAGAAGCCAAGCGCGTTCTGGAGTTACTCCGTGGGGACGCAATTCAGGCGTACAAGCACTACCAGGAAATGCTCAACGAGGACATCAACGGCGAAACGCTGGCAAGCAATCGCCAAGGATTAGCTCGGGAATTAGCGCGGATGAATTTGTCGCTGAACTTTTACACCCAATGGTAT
>CAZFVB010000006.1:25254-41330 GCA_964522375.1 uncultured Chloroflexota bacterium | reverse complement strand
AAAGTCGATCTACACAACCTGCTTAATTTTCTATGGCTTCGAAGCGACGACCACGCGCAATATGAAATCCGCGCCTACGCAAATGTCATGCTTGAAACACTGAAAAGATGGGTCCCGTTAACCTACGAAGCCTTTGCCGACTACAAAATTGGTGGCGCGAATATATCGGCTAAAGGGCTGGAGGCTATCCGGCGACGACTTCAGGGTGAAACCATTACACGTAGAGACGTCGGGATGTCCCAGTCAGAGTGGAATGAACTTAATGCCCTTGTAGGAAACGACCACTCGAAGTAATTGTTTCACCAGAAACTACGCTACGTGGACCCTGGTCACGGATCACGTGCTCTACCGAACGAAACCTGCGGTCATTAAAGTAACGACAGCTATAAGAGCTTTGTTGACCAACCGTAAGCCTTCGACCTACTCGTTGAATTCAGGAAAGTATTCACGGAGCGTGCCTGGAGCTACGTCTGGGGCGTGCCCCGCGGCAGGATATTCGTAAACACGACCTTCATAGTTTCGAAGCACAATTTTGTCTTCGGTCAACTCGACGATACGTTCCGGCGTCACAGGTATCTTCCCACCGCCTCCTGGTGCGTCAATGATGTACTGGGGAACACCGAACCCTGTGGTGTGTCCTTGTAGGGCTTCCATGATTTCAAGACCCTTTTGAACCGAAGTCCGAAAGTAGTCGGTACCTTTCACCAAATCGGCCTGGTAAATGTAGTAAGGCTTGACGCGTGCCTTCAGCAACTCGTGCATCAGCTGCTTCATCACCTCAGGGTCGTCATTAACCCCGCGCAGCAGCACGGTCTGGCACCCAACCGGAATGCCGTGGTCGACAAGACGCGCACAAGCCTCTCGGGCTTCGGGGGTCAGTTCCCGAGGATGATTGAAGTGTGTGTTGACGTAGAACGGTTGGTAACGCGCCAGCATTTCGCACAACTCATCGGTCACTCGAGCCGGATTCACACATGGAATCTTGGTCCCCATCCGAATCAAATCGATGTGAGGAATCCCATGCAAATTAGAAATGATCCATTCGAGAGCAGCGTCCGTTAACGTCAATGGATCGCCACCGCTCAGCAAAACATCCCGTATCTCTGGATGGGCAGAGATATAGTCAAAGACAGCCTGCATTTCATCAGGTGGTGGAACAGGGTTTTTGCCAACCTTTCGCTTCCGGGTACAAAACCGGCAGTACATAGCGCAGGTATGGGTGACGACGAACAGGACCCGATCTGGATAGCGATGAGTGAGATGACGAACCGGCATATCATCTTCCTCGTCCAGAGGATCATCCTCAAGGAAGTCTGAGTCTTCAAACTCCCGAGGATCTGGCATCTGCTGAAGAAAAACCGGATCACTGGGATCCATCTTCTCGATTAACCCGAGATAGTAGGGCGTAGTAAAAAATGGGTACTCTTTAGCGATTGCCTCTAGCCTGACGTACTGCTCCTCGGTAAGGTCAGGAATAGCCCGTACATCGCGAATGCCTTGGGCTAGTTGCTCCTGCCATTCAGCACGTGGACGGGATGGCTTCGTCGACACGGGAGACTATATTCCGGAGAACAAGTCGGAAGCTCGTCGAGCATGGACGAAACGCGACGTGTTAGCCGATTGAATTTGAATGTTTGTCAAGCAGGTTGTCTAATTTGAGAGGAACTCGCGGCGAGTGTAGCAGCAGTTCACCTTGAATCCTTCCATCTGTTCAGCCCTTCCTGTTAGGTCGACCCTTTGATTCACACCAACAAAAAGCAAGGTTTGCGCGACATTCCAAGGTTTTTTCGGCTAGATTAAGGATCAAAGCAAGGTGCATTGGCTTCCGGAACTTTTACTTGCTAGTTTCAGAGGTAGCATCCTAGTAACAGGCAAGCACCCTGTATTAATCGTTAATCAGCATTTTGCATGGTCGTGCGCCAGATTATGGCGCCGATCGATGAGGAGACTCCACTAACACCTATGACGGTCGCTAACAGCCAAATAGCCCTTGCCATCGAGAACCTACATGTGTCGGTTAATGAGACTGAAATTCTTCGTGGCCTCGATCTAACAATTCCGAAGGGTGAAGTTCACGCCTTGATGGGCCCTAACGGCTCAGGCAAGAGCACCCTAGCGAATGCACTTATGGGACACCCAGCGTTTGAAGTCACCGCAGGTTCGGTTCACTTTAAAGACCAGGATGTGCTGGCACTCCCCACCGACGAACGTTCCCGGCTTGGATTGTTTCTCGCATTTCAATACCCAGCCGAAATCCCTGGCGTCCGCGTGGCAAACTTTTTACGGATGGCTCTAAATGCCCGCCGAACCGATGAGATCTCGGCGATGGACTTCCGTCGATTGCTGATGGAAAAAATGGATCTCCTCAAGATGGATCCTAAGTTCGCAAACCGTTATCTAAATGAGGGCTTCTCGGGCGGTGAGAAAAAACGAAACGAAGTTCTCCAACTTGCGGTTTTGCAACCAGAAATTGCGATACTTGACGAAACAGACTCGGGACTCGACATTGACGCATTACGAATCGTTTCTGACGGAATCAACCAACTTCGTAGTACTGACCTGGGAGTGCTTGTAATCACCCATTACCAGCGGTTGTTAAACTATATTGTTCCCGACCGCGTCCACGTCCTGATTAATGGTCGGGTCGTTGAATCTGGTGACGGTGATCTGGCGAAACGCCTTGAATCTGAAGGGTATGAACGTTACGAAGACTCGGCCACCGAAACCGAAAGTGAAGGCTAATCCGATGAGCACAACTGACGTTGCTGGTGTTGGTCTTGATAACTACAAATTCGGTTTTCACGACGATATTAAGCCGGTGTACACATCACCAAAGGGCCTTAGCGAAGATATCGTGCGAGAAATCTCCCGACAGAAAGACGAGCCATCTTGGATGCTCGAGTTCCGGCTGGAAGCGCTCAAACAATTTCACCAAAAAGCGATGCCAACCTGGGGCGCCGACCTATCAAGGATAGATTTCGACGATATCCTCTACTACGTACGCCCGCAGGACCGCCAAGCCAACTCGTGGGATGACGTGCCGGACGATATCAAGTCAACTTTCGAAAAGCTCGGAATACCTGAGGCGGAGCGAAAATTCCTGGCTGGGGTGGGAGCACAATATGACTCGGAAGTGGTGTATCACAGCGTCCGGGAAGACCTCGAAAAGCTTGGGGTGATCTTCCTGGATATGGACTCGGGCCTACGGGAACATGAAGACCTGGTGCGCGAGCACTTCGGCACCATCATTCCCAACGGAGACAACAAATTCGCAGCCCTCAACAGCGCCGTTTGGAGTGGTGGAAGTTTCGTGTACGTACCATCTGGCGTGAAAGTCGATATCCCGCTGCAGGCGTACTTCAGGATTAACTCGGAGAACATGGGCCAGTTCGAACGAACCCTGATCATCGTCGAACCCGACGCCTATGTGCATTATGTAGAGGGCTGCACAGCGCCAGTCTATGCCACCGACTCCTTGCACTCGGCCGTGGTTGAAATCATTGTCAAGGAACGCGGTCGATGCCGATATACAACAATCCAAAACTGGTCTACTGACGTCTTCAACCTTGTCACGAAACGGGCCGTTGCCTATCGCGACGCCACAATGGAATGGGTAGACGGAAATCTAGGCAGCAAAGTTACGATGAAATACCCCGCGGTTTACTTGATGGAACCTGGTGCCCATGGCGAGGTCTTATCAATCGCTTTTGCTGGTACCGATCAACATCAAGACGCTGGCGCAAAGATGGTCCATGCCGCCCCTGATACGTCGTCGCTCATCACGTCAAAGTCAATTAGTCGTCATGGCGGCCGAACAGCCTACCGAGGACATGTACAAGTCCTTCCGGGCGCTGAAAGAAGCCGATCAAACGTTGAGTGCGACGCTCTTCTCATCGACGACAAATCACGCTCTGATACCTATCCATACATGGATGTCGAAGAAAGTGATGTGGCAATCCAGCATGAAGCGACGGTAAGCAAAGTTGGCGACGAACAAATCTTTTACCTGATGAGTCGCGGCCTCACGGAAGAACAGGCTGTGGCCTTGATTGTAAGCGGGTTCATTGAGCCGATCGTCAAGGAATTGCCGATGGAATATGCCGTCGAAATGAATCGCCTAATTGAACTTCAGATGGAAGGCTCGATCGGCTAGAGCCACGCTCCCACATTGATAATTCATATTTGCCAGGTACGGATTAACCGTCTGGCTCGGCACTCTTAATCCATGACTCCAATCACGATCGAAACTATTCTTGCCCACTCCAAAGCGCGCGGAGAGCCTAGCTGGCTGGCGAACCGCCGAGCAGACGCATGGCGTACATTTGAAGCAACTCCTCCACCCACACGTAGCGATGAGGAATGGCGACGGACTGACCTAAGTTGGATGGATTGGTCGGATATCCACCCCTCAGCACCCCAACTACTAAACGATTCGACTGCGGGGCTTCTGCCACCACATTTGTCTCAGGCAAGTGTCGTGCTGGTTGAACATGGGGTCGAGACCACAGTGGTCCAGGTCAAACCTGACGCAGAAGCCGCTGGCATAACCGCAGAAAGTCTAAGCACCGCCGCTGGGAATTCTAATCAGCTCGTAGAGAGCCATCTAGCCACCAGTCTCATTACGCCGGACGCCGGTAAGTTCCAAGCGCTCAATAGCGCACTCTGGACAGGTGGCGCCTTCGTTCACATACCAGCTGGAATCCAACTTGAAGCACCTATCGTGATACTCACGACCTCAAACGGACCAACCGTGTATCCCCGCACCTTGATCATTGCGGACCCTGGATCTTCAGCCCACATCGTGGAATGCTGGTTACCAGAGGGCTCCCAATCTCCATCTTTCGCCAACGGAAGCACGGAAATATTTGTCAACGACAATGCTCACCTGACGTACACCCACGTTCAGCAATGGCCCTCAATAACCAGAAGTTTACTTTCGCAGCATGCGCAGGTTGCACGTGACGCATCAATGGTTTCAACCAACGTCCCATTGGGCGGGATCTTTCACAAGGGATCCATCAAGGCCACCCTAAGTGGACCTGGCGCCGACGCACGACTTAACGGGCTTTCCTATCTGGACGGCCAACAGTTCGTTGATCATCACACGGTTCAAGATCACAAGACGACCGATGCCGTGAGCGACCTTCTTTATGTCAACATTCTGGACAACATGTCCAGATCCGTATATGCCGGAAGCATCGTTGTGGAACAAGATGCCCAGAGGTCCAACGCGTATCAACGGAATAGGAATTTAATGTTACGAAGTGGCCCGAGAGCCGACTCTATTCCTCGACTCGAAATTATGGCTGACGACGTCCGGTGCACCCATGGCTCTACAACCTCAACAATCGATCCAGCACAGCTACATTACTTGAACTCCCGCGGCCTAGACTATGAGGCGGCACTAAGACTGATCGTTGATGGGACGCTTGAGCCTGTACTCGACCGCATTCCCAACACCGTAGTCGCTGACGCCGTACGAAGCGTGGTTCAGGCAAAAATGCGCTCAGAGCTGAGCAGCACCTAATGTCAACCTACATAGATGTTGCAAGCCTCGCAGACATTCCGCCAGGAGCCGCTGCACAAGTCGAGGTTAACGGGCAACATATCGGAATCTACAACGTCGACGGCACGCTCTATGCTATGGACGATCTCTGTTCTCATGACCTCGCATGGCTCTCGGAAGGCTCTTTTGATCCAAAGACTCGTGCGGTCCGATGCCCCAAACACACATCGAATTTCGATGTGACAACAGGACGACCTAAAACTCTCCCTGCTATCAGGCCGGTAAAGACATACGCTACGAAGATTGAAGAAGGGCGAATCCTCCTCCTACTCGATAGTTGATCACACGATGACCACTAACCGATATTCCGAGACCGCACCCGATGTGGAAAGTATTCGGGCTGACTTTCCGATCCTAAGAACGCAAGTAAATGACAGTCCCCTTGTATACCTGGATAACGCCGCTACGACACAGAAACCACGCCCTGTGATCGAAGCGCTCACCAGGTACTACGAAACGTATAACGCCAATATTCATCGTGGTCTGCATACGTTGAGCGAACAAGCTACGGCCGAATACGAATCTGCTCGTGACCGAACCGCGGCATTCATTAATGCGGCACAGTCCCACGAGGTGATCTTTACCAAGGGAACTACAGACGCAATTAACCTGGTGGCGCGTGCCTGGGGCGACTCCAATGTGACGAGCGGGGACGAAATCATCCTGACCGAGATCGAACATCACAGCAACTTGGTGCCGTGGCAAATGCTCGCTCATCGGCGCGGAGCACAACTTCGCTTCATCCCAACCGATCCCGAGGGTCATGTCGACCTTGTCGAATTCGAGAAGATGCTAGGAAAGCGCACACGCATCGTTGCCATAACCCACATGTCCAATGTGCTCGGCGTAATCACCCCAGTTGCTGAACTCATACGCATCGCCCATGCCAACGGTATCCCGGTCTTGGTTGATGCAGCCCAATCAGTTCCCCATATGAGAGTGGACGTTCAAGAACTCGATGCAGATTTCGTCGCATTTAGCGGACACAAAATGTTGGGTCCGACAGGAATCGGCATCCTCTATGGCAAAGAATCGATCCTGAATGCGATGGATCCGTTTATCGGTGGTGGGAGCATGATCCGCGTGGTCGAACTACACGAATCTAGTTGGGCTGGACTTCCAGAAAGATTTGAAGGAGGCACTCCGAACATCGCCGGTGCAATCGGTCTAGGCGCCGCTGTCGATTACATAAACCAGATCGGCATTAACAACATCACTGCTCACGAAATTTCGTTAACGGACTATGCGCTTCAACAACTGCACGACCTCGACAGCGTCCGGATCTTCGGACCTCCTGACACGGCTAATCGTGGCGGCGTGATCTCGTTTGCTGTTGGGGAGATACATCCCCATGACATCGGCACCTTGTTAGACACCGACGGTATCGCCGTACGGGCCGGCCACCACTGCGCCCAACCCCTAATGCGAAAACTTGAAGTACCAGCCACGGTTCGGGCCAGCATCTATCTATACAACACCACAGACGATATCGACCAGCTAGTTGCGAGCATCAGCCGAGCAAAGGAATTTTTTGATGGCGCTTGATGACCTGTACCGAGACGTCATCATGGACCACTACAAGCGTCCTCGAAATCGAGGTGCCGCTTCGGATGCGAACATAGTCGTTGAAGGCGGCAACCCTCTGTGTGGTGACGAAGTCAAGCTCTGGCTAACCGTTAGCAGTGAAGACATCTTCACTGCTGCAACCTTCGAAGGCCATGGGTGCTCCATTAGTCAAGCCTCTGTTTCAATAATGACCGAAGCGATCACCGGCAAGCCGGTAGCAGAAGTCGGAAGGATCATCTCCGAGTTTCGTGCCATGATGCTTGACGGTGCAGACGCCAATGAATCCCTCCTTGGTGACGGCATCGCATTGGAAGGGGTCCGTGATTTCCCAGTACGTATCAAGTGTGCAGTTCTCAGTTGGAACACCTTAAAGCTTGGCCTCGACGAGCACCAAGACTCCAGCGGCGGCCATATCGAGCTTTCGCACACAGAGTCCTAAGGTTCGCAACTTTAGTCGCGAACCACACGGAGTCTCTCCTCATCTGAAATCGCATCTTGGGTTGCTTTCCTTCCCGACCATCGACCTGTGAGCTCTTTTATGCGCTCACTTAATCGACGATTTTCTATCGTGCCGGATCGACCTGACCTATTCGCCGTCTGGTCATCGTTCGCCGTTCTAATGTTCTGCATGACAGCCCTCGGGCCAGTGCTTGCTGAAATAGGAACAGAATTCGACATTAGCTTCGCCGGTATAGGCTTCATCGTCGCGGTTCAGGGTATGGGCCGTGGAGGCTTCATGCTTCTCCTCGGATCCATGGCCGACCGGGTCTCAGCTCGCCGTCTTCTACCTCTAGGCCTTGTGGCCACCAGTCTATCCATGCTTGTGGTTGCCGCCGCACCAAACATTTGGGTCCTCGTCATAGGACTCCTAACTGGAGGTCTTGGCTTCGGACTCGTAGCACCAAGCGCCCAAGTTCATGTCGCCCAACGCACCCAAGCTGATCAGCGACGACGAGACATCGGTCGCATGATGTCCGGGGGAATGTTCGGCGCGTTCCTAGCACCAGTAATTGCTGGCTTGCTGGCCAGTTCACTGGGCTGGCGAGCAGCATTTGTAGCAGTAGCAGTATTGGCCTTTTGCTCCGCCGGCCTTGTTTCTCTCGTACGATCCCTGGATACGCCTCCAACACCGAAGCCCACCCCCTCAACAACTTGGTGGTCAGCACTGGAACTTCGAAGATCTGTGCTCGCGGTGTCGGTGCTTGCTGTACTGCTCTGGGGCTGGGCTAATGCGGCTCGGGGAATAGTCCTCCCCCTTTACGGGAGTGTTGGACTTGGACTCGGTCCTGATGGCGTTGGCCTATTGCTCACGGTGACTCTAGGTGGACGAGCCGTACTGTTCTTCGTGAGCGGATCTTTCGTCAACAGATTTGGGATGGTCCTTCCACTAGTAATTACTTGTATGACCGGGATCGTAGGAACACTGATTTTGTTTGCTACTCCCACAACCACGACATATATCGCCCTAGGCATCGCCTTTGCCTTTAATGGGCTGAGTTCCCCACTCATCTTAATGCTGCTCGCTGAACGAGCCCCCTCTCATCGAATGGGACGAGCGGTCGGCATCACACAGTTTCTAGTTGATTCAGTCGGACTTTCCATGCCGCCGATAATCGGTCTCATTTTGGACCTAGCTGGATTTAGCATGGTTGGAGTGTTGCTTGCTGTAATGTCTGCTCTGGCGCTCGTATGGGGAATCCGAGTCATTCGAGAAGTAAACCCACCCGCGAGGCCGGACCTTCCTACCCCAAACCAATCCCCGAATTAATTTTCGACAAACTCGATTCGCTGCCGAAGCTCTGGAATATCAATATCCAACTCGCCCTCAACCTGTTCCAGCCGTCCGTCATCCATCAACCAAGATTCATCCGCGAACTGGCTTAACGCAGGATCGTGCGTCGACATAATTACGGTTAATCCATCTGTATCAACGATACGACGAAACAAGGACATAATCTCCAGGCCCGTAATACTGTCCAACTCCCCGGTAGGTTCATCGGCAATAAGCACGGACGGTCGATTCGCAATTGAACGGGCAATCGAAACCCGCTGTTGCTCACCGCCACTAAGTTCAAACGGCCGATGGTCCGCGCGCTCGCCAAGACCAACCATGTCCAACACCTCACGGGTTCTATCGACCCGTTCAGCGGTGGAACGACCTGCAATCCTCATTGTCAGATCTATGTTTTCAAAAGCGGAGAGTACTGGTAGCAGCGCAAATGATTGAAATATAAATCCAAAATTATGTCGCCGCAGATTGGTGCGCTCCGCCTCGCTTAACCCGTTCACCGGACGGCCTCGAAAATAGACCTCGCCTTGATCCGGTTTGTCCAGGGCTCCAAGTTGATTTAACAACGTCGTCTTACCGGAACCCGACCGACCCCGGACAGTTATCAATCGGCCTTCTCGGGCCTTACAGGAAACATCGTCGACAGCTCTGATCTCCTCGCTACCCAGTCGAAAAATCCGAGAGACCTTTCGAGCTTCAACAAGCACGTCACCGGGAGTGGTAGCTCCACTCAAATCAGCGTCGCTGGAATCATCAGGCATTAGGACTGTCCTCTGAATCTCGAGGGGCAAATCGCCGATGCTCCTCTGGAATATCTCTTGACTCGACCGATGGGGGCACACGCTTCACGGTCTGATCCGACTGGTCTGACGCCGACGTATTTGATTGCTCAAATTGCGCAGGGCGATCGGGTGAGCCCTCCGAAGCCACCCCAGGACTACCCACATCAATTGGCGGAACAGTCAATCCCGATGAATCGGAAACAACCGTCTGTGGATCAGCAGAATCCGACCGAATAACGATACGATCTCCTTCGATATCAACGAGGGCACGTCCGCTTATATCCAGTCGGGCAAGCATCTCACGTGGAACCTGTAAACGACCCGTATCGTCAACGATCACAAATTCATCAAGCGTGTGCTCGTCACCCTCGTGCACACTGACCCGTCGCACTGTCTCCGTGCTCGTCCGACCATCACGAATCGCAACCACTCGATCAACCTGTTGTGCAATATTTCGATCGTGGCTCACGATAATGATGGTTAGCCCATGTTCTCGATTGAGATACCTCAAAATGTCATAGATCTGTCCAGCAGTCTGGGTATCGACCTCACCGGTTGGCTCGTCAGCCAGCAAAAGATCAGGATCATTAGCTAACGAGATGGCGATAGCAACACGTTGCTGTTGTCCTCCCGACAACTCGCTCAGCCGATGGTGCATCCGATCTTCAAGGCCCACCGCAACAAGCAGCGCTCGGGCACGAGCCTTCGATTTCCCGAGGTTCCCAAACAACATAGGCAGTTGAACATTTTCAAACGCTGTTAGGTACGGGACCAGATTGCGAGAACTTTGCTGCCACACAAATCCAACACCGTGCCGCTTGTAGTGAACGAGATCGGCCTCTGAAGCCTGAAGAACGTCAAGATCCCCAATACGACACTGTCCGGCAGAAGGTCGATCTAAACCTCCCAACACGCTCAGCAACGTCGATTTTCCAGATCCGCTGTTGCCAATGATGGCCATCATCTCCCCACGCTGGATCTCCAGATCCAGCCCCTGAAGTGCCACGACCTCCAAGTCCTCGGTCTGATAAATTTTCACGAGGTTGTCGCAAACAATATAGGGCTCAGCCTGCTGCATAGGCCTCATCCCTGTTCCTCCCCAAATTTCACAGCTTCATTAATCCGGATCCTCGATAAAAGCCACGCGCTAACCGGAAAGGCCACAGCCACAACGACACCAAACAGCACGTAGATCTTGGCGACGTCGGCCCATGCCGTAATGACGAGAAACGGCGGTGTGTCACCAAACTTGTCAGCACTCAGTTGCAGGAAGGGAATAAATAGGTTTCCGGTAACCACTCCTAACAACGTCCCAAGCAGGACGCCAAGAAGAATCAGAAATCCATTCTCAAACGCATACAGCCCCACGAGCTGGCGAACCGAAAGGCCCATCGCTCGAAGAATTCCCAACTGCTGCATACGACGCCGAAAAGACATGTATGAATACATTAAAAAGCCCATGATGGTCAGAAGAGCCGCTATCAAGAATCCAATGGAAAGAATCCCAAAAATCCCAACCCGGGTAGCATCATCGCGAGCAGAAGAAATCTCAGCCCGTGCGTCCCGAGCGTCAAGAGCCTTCAATCGCTTCAGAAGCAATGTCTCCCGCAACTCGAGCGCGTGCACCGATGAATCCGTACGAGCCAACACCATCCACGGTGTCTGACCCAGGGCTCGCTCGACGTAGTCAAGATTGACAACGACAAAAGGGCCTTGCTCGGGATAGTGGGTAGGAAACATATCTATCCAACCCGCTATAAAAAACTCGAGATACCTCGAGCCGAAATCAATTCTAAGCGGATCACCAATTGACATCCCAAACTCACCCGAGAACATCTCACGTGACGCGATCAGTGCCTGCTCATCCGTCACAAGTTGATTCATAAGGCCATTCATCGATCGCTGACTGTAATCGTCACGCCACCAGACTGTTTTCGCAAAATCAATCGGGTCGATCCCATATGTAAGAACAGGGACCCGCAAAGCCTCGCCTGGACGGCGAAAGCCGGTGTCCTCGTTTTTCCAGAGTCGAGCTATCTGAAGAATCTGAGGAACTTCCATGTGCCTTTCCACTGGCAAGAACGACCATTCCCCCGTCCCCTGATCGTAATCACCAATTTCTATAAAATGCGCGTCGCTTCCAACCGAGTGACGAACGCGATCATCAAAATTTTTGTCGAGCGTGGCTGCCATGCTTGCACTGAATGCTCCGATCCCAATCGTCAGCACCAATAGGAATATCAAGCGGGTGAACTGATGCGGTTCCCGGGAAATCTGTCGTAACCCCAAATGCATCGATACACCCAGAAATCTGTTGCCAACACGACCAATAGCTGCAACCAGCCAAGGAAAGAAACGAAGGAAATGTAACGCGAGCGCATACATAAAAGTGTTCGGTATAATCACAAGCAGTGGGTCAGAGAACAGTTCGCCGCCATCACCAACGGTTGTCAACTCCTTTCGAGTTCGGAGCGTGAAATACCCGTAACCCGCCGCCATCACGACTACCACATCAATAAAATATCTCTGGTACCACGGACGTCCTGTGCTTCGTGACACTTCCTGTTTGTACGTAACAATGCTGTGGCGTGCTGCACCGATCGCCGGAAGCAGCGTAGCCATAATCGCCAGTAGCGCTGCGCCTCCGGCCCACATGAAGTGTTGCCCCGTAACATCAATGGGCAGCGGATCTCGGTTAGTGAAAACAAGGAACGTAAATGTCTTGCCGATAACCTGCGCAAGTAACGCCCCCAGGAACGGACCGGCTGCCGTAGCAACCCCACCTATCAGTAGTCCCTCGAGCAGGTATATACCCATCACCTGCAGCGTGCTCACGCCACGACTCTTAAGAATCGCTATTTCAGTCCGCTGACGATCCACCACCATTCCAGACGCAAGAACAATGTAATACAAGGCAATAGCCACAATCGGCGCACTGAGAATAAGAAGCAGAAGTGTCAGGAAAAATAATTTCTGTTCAAAATCAAAGAATATGGGTTCCGGAGAACCCTCAAGCCTTGTGTTTTCCCAAACAGCATTCGCGTTGATTCGGATTGTCACCAAGCCGCCCGTGATTCGACGGTAATTTGATGCCCTGATGGAATCAATATCGAAATCTGCATACCACGAAGCCTCGCTAAAGGCAGTAGGAGCCTCGGTCAGCAAGCCATCAAGATACGCAGCTCGCTCGATGTAAATACCGCCCTCATCCAATGCACCCCGAGGGGGATATATCCAGTAATTACTCCGGGCATCCAGCGGAACCACCCGACCCACAATCCGCATCGCAACCACAACAGGGTCCCCGGTATCGGTGCCCGAAAACTCAACCCCCACTACATCACCAACAAGCATCCCCATCCGATCCAGAGCACTACCCGACATCACTCCTTCTAGCAAAGGCATCGAAGCACCGCCACGACCCAAAAACGTATCGGTCTGGGCAGATGGACGTCGACCTTCAACCACATTCACATTGTCAAAAAAACCGTCGACTGAAAACAGATATGCATAACCAAACCGACGCGGAGAGGCACCGAGGTCAACGTTTTCGTCCTCAGTAATATCAAGAAGACCCTGCCTCCCAGTAGACACATAACTCTGGAGCTGCGTAGTCGGAAGACCTACGGCGTCAGGGATTAAATCACGGAAAAAACTATCATACGCCCGGTAGTCCGCCGCACTGGTTGGAGCCTCGCGATCGGATTCTCGATGGCGTATAAACACGCTGGATGCCGGTTGAGTCTTAGCAATCGGTTTTCGCAACTCACGCTGCAACAGCAAGCCGCTAATACCTTCCGCATATAGCGGAACCGACGTAACAAGCGTAACCGTTACCAATAATCCAAATGCCGTCGCGCTGATCAATGCGCGGTTGTTTAGCAATCGCTTTGCTACAAAACGGATAATGGCTACCGGCATATTGTTTTACCGGTTGAGCAGTACATCAGTGGGCAACAGCAACTATGGCGCAGCGAATATCATCTGGCCCTCATCCAAGCCCGAGAGGATCTCAATTTCGCTGTCACTTCGAATCCCAGTCGTGACCGGAAGGCTTCGACGCTGTTCGCTCACGATCGTCTCCACAAAGGTACGTTCATTCATATCTCGAACCGCCGTGACCGGGATCTTTAAAACATCATCCTTTACCTGCAACGTGATATTTACTCGAGCGAGCATGCCCATTTGCATTCCGACCTGATCGAATGAAACATCAACAATTGCATTGGGAATACGAACAGTTTGTCCACTCTGGGTGACAATAGTGCGAGGAATTTCGCTTACTGAGCCCTCAAACTTCGCGCCCGGGAACGAATCAAGCCGAACCTCGACCAATTGCCCCACCGACATCTTGGAATGGAACTCATCTGGTATCCGTACCTCCACGATCAATCGACTTGGATCAGACAACCCAATTATTTCGTCAAAAGCCCTAATCTCAGACCCAGCCCGTCCGCGAGTGAAGGTCACTACTCCGTCGAATGGGGCTCGAATTACGTTTTCCTCTGACTGTGTCAGCAACGCCTCTAATGAAATCTTGCTTCGCTCAACATCGTTCTCAAGAATCTGAAGTTCGAAGTCTGTCGCCGATTCCCCCCGCTTAAAACGCTCGAGATTATCGATCGCCGCCTTAAAAGCTAATCTCGCAGCTTCTTCGTTATTAAAAGCAACATTAAGCTGAGACAGCTTGGGCACGCCAGCTACCTCTTGATATCGAACTTCCTGAGCTCGAACATCCGCTTGTGCCGCTTCCAAAGCCGCCTGGGCTGAAGGAATCGCATTCATCCCACTAGCAACAATCTGGCTTGCATGCCTGGCTATTGCATCTTCGGTTGTCTGGCCTCTCAGATATTGATCAACCTTGGCCTGTGCAGCTTGTACACGGGCCTTTGCAGTAGCCAGAGAGCTCCCTCGATCCACAGAGATAGCCGTCGCAACCCGTTCTACGGCTTCAACCAAAGTCCCTTGGCCAACCATGGCGGCTAGCACTGTCTCTGCATCCTGCAATTTCTGACGATTTACATCTCGATCCGCGGCAGCCTTTGAGGCTTCGGCTTGAATCCCATTTTTGTACTTTTCGGCCTGCCGAAGAATCGCCTCAGCCTCACTCCCACCCGCGAGAAGTTCTGTCTTCTGATTTTCGAGCAAAACAAGCTCAGACTTCGACAGGTTGAGATCGGCACGGGCTGAAGATATTGAGGATGGCGTCGCAGGCTTTATAGCCTCGGTGTACACCCGCTGCGCGGCTTGATAATCGAGATCAGCTTTTTCCTTTTGTGCCGCGCTAGCAGTCGAACTGCTCCGGATAATGTCATCACGAGTAAGACGCGCCTTTTCGAGCGTCTGCTCGGCCTCCAGCAATTCTAGTGAGGTTGGTTTGTTGGCTAAATCATTAAGATTTTCCTCAAGCGTCGCCACCGTCGACCGCTTAGCTGCAATCTTGGATTTCAAGCGCTCAAGTTCTTCCACCGCATTTGCACGCGAAACAGCGTCAATGTTTGTCAACGACGCTTGCGCCGTCGCGGAATCCTGCTCGCTAAGCGTCAGCGCCGCCTTAGCAGCTGCGACCGCAGCTACTGCTGTATCCACCCGGATTTGTGCACGTTGCCGGGGCGAAGCCTCTGTCGATGAGGACCCTGTTTCAAGGACACGTTGACTCTCCCTCGCAGCTAACAGATCTGCCTGTAACCCACTAAGCATGGCCTTCGACTCAGCCTGGGCCTGTTGATCCGTAACATTTCCCGCCGCCGTAAGTTCTGCCACTGTGCGCTCGGCATCCTGCACAACCTTCTTAGCCCTGAGCAGCGCAGCCTCGGCCTCAATAACATTAACGTCAGGCGACTCATCCACCTCGCGACCGTCCATAGTCACTTCCAGCAACTCAATTTGCTTCGCCGTCGCACGCCTTAAAAGCCTCGTAAAAGCTTCCTGTTCTACTTCGAGCTTTAATTCTGCGTCCGCAACAGCCCGCTGCGCAGACGCCCTCTCGTCACGCGCACGAGTTTTCGCCGCATCCAGCCGCAACTCCGCGTTCTTGAGGGCCTCTTGACCACTTTCAATATCCGCATCAAGACGACCTGTTTCCAGTTCAGCAATTATGTCGTCCTTCTTGACCGAATCACCCTGTCCCACGCTTAGCGTCTTCAGGCGACCACCGTTCTTAAAGAAGAGTTCCGCACGATCCACCGCTTCAACTCGTGCTGTAGTACGAATCGCCTCGATCAACTGACCTCGCTCAACTCTCGCCATGGGACGCTGACGAACAGAGTCAGTGCGCGCAATTAGCGTCGGTGTCGGCTCAACGGTTTGAACAAATGGCGTACATGCTGCAGTCACAACCAAGGCGCCCACCACGCGCGCAAAAGATGGACTG
>CAZFVB010000006.1:0-25244 GCA_964522375.1 uncultured Chloroflexota bacterium | reverse complement strand
TGCACACACCAACAACGCAAAAGCCGGACTTGTACGCATATTGATCAACACTTTTAAAGTGGTCTGACTCAGATTTATTGGCGACACAGCTACTCACCGTAGTTCACTGCAGCCTGAACAGTGAGGCCGCGTCGATTTCATTGTTCCACATCGCCGAAAACCACAACGCAAAAAACAAACATATTTATCCACTAGCGATCAATATCATTCGAAGAACAGTGAAAGCTACGACTTCAGCAGATTCAACATGAACTGCTGCTACACTCACCGCGGATTTCCACTGGATTAGGCAACCTGGTTGACGAACACACCTTCGACTAACAAGTCACCTGTAGCCAACATTCGACAAACTGCCGATGTGATCCGAGCCTCCATTCCGGAAGGCGGGCTTCAGAACCCCGAGTTTGACACGGATTCAACCGGTGGGGCATGGCGTATATCGCCAAAACCATTTCCTCTATCGCCAACAACAGTAGCCTCTCTTGAGTCACTCGGTAATGACCTCTTAGCGTTTTATCGGGCAGCTAACCGACTGTATATTGACGGCACGCGAGGAAACGCACCTGACTGGGTCACGGCCTATCTGCATCTAGGGAAAAATGACCGGGTACAAGATCTTGGACGCTTGCGCAGATATCGAACAGCGCTGCCAAGCGTAATTCGACCTGATCTGATGGCCCTAGAGGACGGCCGCTTGGTAGCAACCGAACTTGACTCCGTGCCTGGTGGATTGGGTGCCCTAGCAGGGCTAACCCGCGCTTACCAAGACCTTGGGTATGAATTGGTCGGTGGCAACGATGGAATACCTCATGGCTTTGCGGCTGCCCTCCGGGACATCGCCGGAACCGAGGATCCATCTACCGCCATCGTTGTCTCAAGCGAGTCTGACGATTATCGGTCAGAAATGGAAGCACTCGCATCATTGCTTCAGAAATCTGGGTTACGGAGCCACCAGATCCACCCCAGCATGCTTCGTCTACAAGACGAGCGGCTCCAAGCCCAAACATCGGACGGCTGGATAAACCTGGATCTCGTATATCGATTCTTCGAATTACACGATTTGCCGAACATTCCCAAAATCGACCTTTTGATCTATGCCGTCAAACATCGGATTGTGTCAATCACAGCCCCTCTGAAAGCCTATCTCGAGGAGAAAATACTCCTCGCACTTTTCCACCACCCGGAACTTCATGAATTCTGGAATCATGCGCTTGGCACGGAGACCCATTCTCGTCTGCAACAAACAATCCCCCAGACATGGATCATGGACCCTCAAACGATCCCGCCCGGAGCCGCGATTAATCCGCCGCTGATCTCTAGTGGGCAGCAAATCCATCGCTGGAATGATCTTCTCGGCCTTTCCCAAAAAAAACGTCGGCTCGTCCTTAAACCATCTGGCTTCTCTGAATTGGCATGGGGTAGTCGTGGGGTCACCATTGGTCACGATGTCCCCCAATCGGACTGGGATGCAGCCGTGGAGACCGCACTAAAAAGTTATCCGGTGACGCCGTACGTGCTTCAGGAGTACCACCAAAGTCGTCGGGTAGACGTGAGTTATTTCGATTTTGAGACCGATGAAGTTCGATCGTTACAGGCCCGAACCCGCATCTGCCCGTACTACACCGTCGCAGACGGGGAAGCCACATTAAGCGGTGTTCTCGTCACGGCAGTTCCATCATCCAGCAAGATCATTCATGGATCGCCCGTAGCCGTGATGATGCCGGCGACTGCCAGTCAATCTGCTGTCATCTAAGCCCACATGTACAGATCAATAGGCTGACACAAAACCTCCTATTCCCGGGTTGTAGTCCACTCGGCCAAGCAGCGCTCTACAAGTTCTCGCGCAGCCTCCGGCCCCTGTTCCCGCAGCATTTCATATAGGCCGGACGACCGGAGTTCACGCCATAAGTGTTCACGTTCGTGAAATTCTTCGATCTGACTACGAACCAACGCTCTCCACTCGAGATAGAAGCCGAGATGCTCCTCAATCTCCGAACCATACCGAGAAGCAATATCGTCCTTTAGCGCAGCGGTAAATCCAGGACTGGCACCTCCTGAACTGACCGCCACCGACACCACCCCATGTCGAACATAGGCCGATGCAAAAAAGTCGCAGTGATCCGGATCGTCGACCACATTAACCAGTAGGCCCCGGACTCGCGCGTCAGCCTCGATAGCGTAATCAGTCTCCCGATCTCCTGTAGCAATAACCGCCATGTAGTGTCCATCTAGCAGGTCAGGTCCGTACTCTCGGCGAACCAACTGAACGGACTCACTATTATCGAAATCTGAAAACCGATCATCGATATCTGCGCTGTCATAAACAATCACGGTGATCGGAATACCAAAATCTGCAAGCAATAACGTCTTGAAATAGGCCGGCTCTCCCGCACCAATAATCACGGCGGATCGATGACGCATATTTATTGCGACCGGTAAGTACGGTCTACTGGCCATAAGTAATCCAAAACATTAGGAACACGCGCCTACGATTGTTACAAACGCTTGCTAAGAATCCGGCTAGCTGAGCGAATCCAATTTACCGTCGCACCATCAGCGCCTGTTTCTATGGCGCGCCAGAGATCATTCGGGCGGCGAATACCGAACGTGCGAACGCCGAGCCCTGCTACCTGAATGCGTCGCACATACTCCACCGTAAGAAGATCGAGTCGCGGATTACATTCCTGCAATCCCAGTGCCATACATGTCTTGATTGACTGGGCATGATCTGGGATCGAGTCTCCATATCTCGGGAACAGCCAACCCGTCCGAATTTGTTCATCAATTGCCCGCAGCCTCTTCAACTGCTCCAAATTGAACGAGGTAAAGGTACAACGATCCAAAATCCCCCGCTCGTCGATCGCCTTATAGGTCGCAGACGGGAGTTCACGAGTTTTCCCCTTTATTTCGATGTGGTGATGAAAATCAAATCCAAACTCGTCCAAATACGAGTCCAGGCCCATCACGCAGCCCCCTGACCCCCTCTGAAGTTCGCCTTCATGCCATCCAGCATCTGGATCATTCAGAGCCTTGTACCCGTCTCGAAAAAACCATGAACTAATGTTCATGCCTTGAAGTTCGTCTAACGTCATCGTCTCAACCGGAATGTCCAAACCAAGCTTCCCAAGCAGTGTGGAATCATGAAACAGCACAACTTGCCCATCATGAGTCAAGCGCACATCCGTCTCAACCTCAGAAGCTCCCAACTCCCGTGCCCGACGAAATGCTGCACGCGTATTTTCTGGAGCCAAGGCAGAAGCTCCCCGATGAGCAATGAGGCGAAAACCTTCGACACCGTTCGTGTTCATGAGGATGTATTTGGTCTAATCAGGCCAACGAACCATCACATCAGTCGCAAAGAACCTAATAGGGCAATTCAGTGTCTTGATGCGCCCTAATGTACTGGGCCTGATCCACACCGAAGTTCTCTTGTAGTTGCACGGAGAGCCCACCATCCACCACGAGCGTATGTCCGGTAATAAACGCCGCGTCCTCGGAACATAAAAAGGCCACAGCCGCCGCGATGTCATCGGGTTCACCGACCCGCCCCACGGGATATTGCGCTGCAAAAAACGCACGCCCTGTAGGATTTTTATCCCACAAAGCCTGTTCAATAACTTCTGTGGCGATATGCCCTGGAGCGATCGCGTTGGCACGAATCCCATCCTTTCCATACTCGACCGCCATCTGCCGAGTAGCTGCAATCAACGCAGCCTTGCCAGTCTCATAAACCAACGCCCCTCTCGCCGCCAAAAGACCGTGGACCGACGAAATGTTAACAATGCTGCCTCCACCCACACGTCGCATATGGGAAACACCAAATCGGGCACCGAGATAGGAAGCCTTCACTAACACGGCCATCGCCTTGTCATAGTCTTCAGGCAACACATCTTCGGCACCGCCAGTCACAGCCTCCATGGCCGGAAAAGCGTTATTGACCAGCATGTCCAAACGACCCCACCGTTCAACCGCATCACCAACCATCCCCTCGACATCGGCAACAAGACCAACATCTACCTGACGAGCAGCCGCTTTAATGCCATCGGCCTCGAGTTCTTCGACCCGCCGCTGGACTCCTTCACCGTTCAGATCGGCCAGGAGCACAGCTGCCCCATCATTACCGAGGCGTTGTGCTATCGCCCATCCAATGCCCTGCGCCGCGCCGGTCACAATAGCTACCCGTCCGTCAAAACGCCCCACACTTTTCACCCTTCGACTCTCCGTGGCCAAGCCCATTACACGCTAACAGGAGCTTTGACCGGTTTTTTTCGCTTAGACGTCCGGGAACCACGACCTGCGTGCGATCTACCTTTTCTGACCTTTAGACGCGGCGCGAGGACGCGCTTCAGATATTGACCGGTATAACTTTCGGGCTCTACAGCGACCTGCTCCGGAGTCCCAACGGCCACAACCTCTCCACCTGCGTCTCCCCCTTCAGGACCAAGATCGATCAACCAATCAGCCGACTTGATTACATCGAGATTGTGTTCAATAACGATCACCGTGTTCCCTGAGTCAACTAGCCGCTGCAACACGTCTATAAGTCGACGTACATCTGAAAAATGCAGGCCGGTTGTGGGCTCATCCAATATATAGACCGTCTTTCCGGTAGCACGCTTAGACAACTCCGAAGCCAGCTTGATGCGCTGGGCCTCGCCGCCAGATAGCGTCGTCGCCGGCTGCCCTAATCGTATGTAGCCAAGGCCAACATCAACCAGGGTTCCAAGCCTCCGCTCTACAACAGGAATATTGCCGAAGAATTTGTGCGCCTCTTCCACCGTCATGTCCAAGACATCCGCGATAGTTCGCCCTCGGTACAAGATGTCCAAAGCCTCTCGGTTGTAGCGACTTCCATCACAAACTTCACACGTCACATATACATCGGGCAGAAACTGCATTTCTATCCTGATCAAGCCCTGGCCTTCACACGCCTCGCATCGTCCGCCTTTCACATTGAATGAAAATCTCCCGGGTTTGTACCCGCGTGCTCGCGCCTCAGGCACAGCAGAGAACAGATCGCGGATTGGGGTAAAGGCACCCGTATACGTCGCAGGATTAGAACGGGGAGTGCGACCGATCGGTGACTGGTCAATCTCGATCACCTTGTCTAGATGTTCAAGACCACGAATCCTCGAATGCTCACCTGCAACATCTCGACTGCCCCAAATACGTTGGGCGAGAGCTCGATAAAGCACATCGTCAACAAGCGTGCTTTTCCCGGAACCGGAAACCCCAGTAACGCAAGCAAAGCACCCAAGCGGAAATTCGACATTCACCGACTTCAGGTTGTTCGCTCTTGCCCCCTCAATCCTTAATGTGGAGCCATTGCCCTCCCTACGTGAGGCTGGAATGTCGATAACCTCGCGACCGGCCATAAACGCTCCGGTCAAAGATTTCGAGTTCCGAGCAATCGCTTTAGGCGTACCCTGCGCAACGACCGTCCCACCATGCTCGCCTGCGCCTGGGCCAATATCCACGACCCAGTCGGCTGACCAAATGGTCTCTTCGTCATGTTCCACGACAAGGACGGTGTTCCCAAGATCTCGCAACCCTTCCAGGGTACGTACCAACCGTGCGTTATCCCGCTGATGCAACCCAATACTTGGCTCGTCAAGAATATAGAGCACACCAACCAAGCTTGACCCAATCTGTGTAGCCAGGCGGATTCGCTGTGCCTCTCCACCTGATAGCGTTTCCGCAGCCCTGGCAAGGGTTAGGTATTCAAGACCGACCGCCTCAAGAAATCCAAGACGCGCATTGATCTCCTTTAACACCTGCGCAGCAATAACTGTTTCCCGCTTACGTAATTTCAACTCGCCAAAAAACAGTGAAGCCGACTGAATCGTCAGGGTGCTCACTTCGTGTATCGACTTCTTCCCCACATGGACAGCCAGGGCCTCAGGACAAAGACGGGCGCTCTCACAGTCCGGACAGACACGCCGCGCCATATAACGTTCAATCTCGCCTCTGACAAAGTCGGACTCCGTAGCTTCATACCGTCGTCGTAAATTGGGGATCACCCCCTCAAATTCAACGTCGTAAACACGCCGGCGCCCCGCTGCATTTGTGTACTCAACAATAAGCGGCTGACCCGCCGCCCCATAAATCAGCACATCGATGATCGAGGGATCCAACTTTTCGATCGGCGTGTTAATGCTGAACCCATATTTGTTGGCAAGCGCCTCCATCACCTGGCGAGTCACAGAGGATTCACGCGTGTGCGCTTTAGCCCATGGCGCGATCGCACCCTGGGCAAGAGAAAGCGTGCGGTTCGGAATGATGAGCGACGGATCAAACTCGAGTTTGGAACCTAGGCCGTTACATTCACTACAAGCGCCATGTGGAGTATTAAACGAAAAGAGTCGAGGCTCGAGATCCGCCACGGTGACATGACCATTCTTGCAAGCAAGATGCTCACTCATGGTCACTGCATCACTTCCAACAACCTGTATTGTCACAATACCGTCCGCCAGCTTTAACGCGGTCTCTAACGAGTCAGCCAAGCGGGTCCTGACATCTGCGGATACCACCAGCCGATCCACCACAATGTCAATGTCGTGCCAAAGCCTTCTATCAAGCTCTGGAAACTCCTCAATCGGCATGACCTCACCATCAACCCGAACACGCACAAACCCAGCCTGCCGGGCGTCCTCAATAACGCCTTTGTGTTCCCCTTTTCTATGCACAACAACCGGTGCGAGAACCAGAAACCGTGTTTCTTCCTCCCATGCCAAGACCTGGTCCACCATTTCCTGCACAGTCTGCGACGAGAGTGCTTCACCACAGCTATGACAGTGCGGTCGCCCAATACGTGCCCACAACAAGCGCATGTAGTCATATATTTCAGTGACCGTTCCAACCGTGGATCTAGGGTTATGTGAAGTTGACTTCTGATCAATTGAAATCGCCGGAGACAGGCCCTCGATTTGGTCAACGTCAGGTTTTTCGAGTTGCCCCAAAAATTGGCGTGCGTATGCTGACAGCGACTCGACATAGCGACGTTGCCCTTCGGCATACAACGTGTCGAACGCCAAACTTGACTTCCCCGAGCCTGAAATCCCAGAAATGACCACGAGTTTGTCCCGTGGGATCTCAAGATCGATGTTCTTAAGGTTGTGTTCTCGCGCGCCGCGAATAACGATGGCGTTCTCGCCCATACCAGCTAGCTTATGCGATTAGCAGGTCTTTCGCGGAACGGAAAAAATAAATTGTGACGGAAAAACCATGCACCAACTAATTCAGCAAGCGCTCGAACAACGCACGGCCACAAACAATCCTGTTCGAATAGCTCTCGTTGGGTCTGGACGGTTTGGGACCAGCGTCGCTGCCCAAATATCTCAGATCCAAGGCATGCTGCTGGTGGCTGCCGTCGATCCGAATATCGCAAACGGTCAAGCCGCGCTAGAAGCTGCGGGCTGGACGCGCACACAATGGCAACTAGTCGAATCCGCCGCATCAGCCGCCCGTGCTGCTGCTAGCGGACATGCGGTGCTCGGGCCAGATATCGAAATCTTGGACCTCCTCAACATTGATGTTGTCGTCGAAGCTACTGGACACCCTGAAGTCGGAGCAGCCTCAGCCCTAAGAGCCATCCGCTTAGGACGTCACGTAATCATGGTCACGGTTGAAGCAGACGTGACATGTGGTTGGGCACTTGCCAACGAGGCTCGATCACAGGGCGTGATCTATTCCTTAACCGCCGGCGATCAGCCTGGGACGATCATGGAATTGGTGGATTGGGCTCAGACGTGCGGCCTAAAAGTTGTGGCTGCTGGCCGCGGCACCAAGTTTTACCCATCAGACGCTGATGGGAACCCCGCCGAAGCATTCAGACGGTATGGATACAACGACGAACTTGTTGAGCGTCGACGTCTGAACCCAAACATGTACAACTCGTTCCGTGACGGAACTAAAGCCCAAATCGAAATGTGCGCGGTGTCAAACATGACGGGCTTACCACCTGATGTTCGGGGCATGCACCAACCATCAGCCTCTCTACACGACATACCGGTGCTATTCGCACCCAAAGCCAAGGGAGGACTACTTGAAAGCGAAGGCGTTGTTGACTTGGCCAATGCCGTTAGCCTCAATGGTCAAACACTAGTACCCAACCACATTGAAACTGGGGTTTGGGTGGTCGTCACATCCGAACAAGGCCTCATACGCGAAGATCTATCCTTTTATGGATTACCAACTGATCCCTCAGGCGAGCGAGCGTTGCTGTATCGACCTTTTCATCTGTGCGGTGTTGAGACCCCGGTGACAATTGCGCAAGCCGCACTTCTCAGCACCACGACCGGCACCCCACAAAGCCAACCGACCTCCGAAGTCGTAGCCGTGGCCAAACGGAACTTATCGCCAGGCGATGTGCTCGACGGATCCGGCGGGAGGAATGTAGGAGGATTAATCGAGCGTCGATCCATCGTTGCCCGGGAAAAGTTGCTACCTCTTGGATTCGCGTATGGGTCAGCCGTGAACCAGCAAGTTGGCGCCGGCGAAGTGATTCCATTAACAGCCATTCCACGTCAGACAGGGATTCTCGTCAAACTTCGCGAGGCAGCAAATCCTGCCCATGGGTCCAGCAATTAATATTCAGGCTGTCGGTCATCCGAAGATACCGAAACAACAACCTTCTTCCTATAAACCACCGCTAACGATGCCCAACCCCCACTGACACGAAACTCCAATGACTGCCGCAACTGGAATGAGCCACGTGGGTGAAACACCACGACGAACTAGCAGATAAGCAGCTCCTATGCCCACCACTGCGGATGGAGCATCAACGATAGCTGCACGCCCCAAAGTCAACGCAACGCCAGCCATAAGCGCGATCGCCCCAGCATTCACCCCATCCAGAAATGCACTGGCCATCGTGTTACTACGAAGATACGTGATGAGAGGATTCACCATCGCCACAAACAAGAACGAAGGCAGAAAGATCCCTACCGTAGCGACCGCTGCACCAGGAAGACCTCCCATTACATAACCAATCGCAGTAGCCGTAGTAAACACCGGACCCGGAGTGACCTGTCCGATCGCAATCACATCCAGCAATTGGGGTTGCGTAAGCCATCCGAGTCGGTCGACTAAGTCACGCTCGAGAAACGTAACCAACACATAACCGCTGCCGTAAAGCACAGCACCTATCTTGAGAAAAACCAAGAACAGGCTCGCCAGCGAAAAGGTAGCCGGAATGGTCAACGCAATACCAGGTAACGTTTGCGTCAATCCCATCAACGGGGCTACCACAGTCAGACCTCCTCCAATCCTTGGACGAATCCACGTGAACAAAACCCCGAACAAGCCACTGCCAAACATCAGCAATATTTCATTCGTCCCGCCGAGATATAACCCGAGGGCAGCCACAGCAATAACCACCTGCCTGGGACGACGAAAAGCCACACCGGACAAACCCGTGATGGCCTTGGCCACAACTGCGATTACAACCGGCTTAATGCCGTAGAGGATCCCGGCAACAACCAGATGTTGACCAAATTCGACGTAGACCCAAGTCAACCCAGTAACAAAAACAAAGGCTGGCAGAATGAAACAAACGCCAGCCACGACCAACCCAGCCCATCGCGCCCGCTCAAACCCGATATGGATGGCCATTTCGGTGGAATTGGGTCCAGGAATAAGGCTTGTTGCTCCAAGCAAATCAAGAAATCTCCGATCGTCGATCCACTGCCGACGACGAACGACCTCCTCCCGAAACATCGAAATGTGCGCTGCGGGACCACCAAAAGCCACTGTGCCTAACCTAAAAAACAATCCGGCAAGTTCTAACAAACGTTTGTAACGAAACGTTTCGTTCTGACCATCTACAGCTGCCATCTGGAATTCCTGTTCTCCGAACCTCAATACCCTGTGTAGCTATGGCTAACTTCTATCGTCAGGTCTTCGGGACACCAAATTGGAGATTAATTTATGCTTACGGCAGAAGATTGCTCACGCCCGCGAACGGATGCTCAGAATGGCGACCACCAAACTACGGACGCTTACGCCAGACCAAGTCAGTCAGTTTATACGCGACGGATTTGTTGTCGTCGAGGATCTACTGAACACGGACGAGATCTCAACGTTGGCTTCGCGCGCTGACCTGATCGCTTCGGGAAAAGCCGACCACGTTAGTGCTGGTACGGTCCAACTCGAAAAGCCTTTCCGTGAAGGCGACACCGACGTCGAGGACCGGGTAATGTCCACCCGAAAGCTCGCACACATTGTCCCAGAGGACGAAATCCTTCGAGCGCACGCAACCAACTCAAAAATCGTGGACGTTATTGCCGATTTACTCGATTCCGATGACATCACGCTGTACGGCGACCAACTCTTTATGAAACCACCCCACCATGGATCCGCAAAAGAGTGGCATCAGGATTCCGCTTCGTTTAAGAATATTTTCCCCATGGACCTTGTCTCGGCATGGGCCGCCATTGATAACGCCACGATCGACAATGGGTGCCTATGGATGGTTCCCGGAAGTCATCGCTGGGCAATCATCCCTGAATCCTCGAGGCCGACAATTGAAGGTCAGTTCGGCGAAGAGTACCCGACCATTCCGGTACCACTTCGGTCAGGCAGCGTAAGTTTCCATCACAGTCTCACGTATCACGCAAGTGGACCCAATACGACCGACACTCGGCGTCGAGGCTACGCGACCCACTACATGCGCTCTACATCGATTAACGACCAGGCCATCGAAAACGCCCCAAGCGTCACCGGGTTCACCCACGTGCGGGGCCGACGGTTTCCAGACACCGTCTCGGATGAAGTGCTCGAGGTCTAAGCAACAACACTCCTAGCATCAAAGATGACCCGGTGGTCATCTATCGAGCCAACCACGCATGCAGGTCGCATACGTGGTTGGTTGGACGTGATTACTGTTTGGACGAATGAAGTGCGTCGAGCAACCGTTGGTAAGTGGAGCTACGTAACTTTTCCATCAGCGCGAATGCTCCAGACCAGAAACATACATTCCATCATCCTTGTGGCGGGGAGGTGGTAACCAACAAACGGAACAGGTACCCACCTCGGTCATCAACCACATAGATTTCCCCGTCTTCACCTTCCCCGAACGAGGCAACCCGACCAGTCACTTTCCCGCGCTGCACCATCTGCCAGCCATCAGAATCACCCAGTTCCAGTGTCCAAATACGTCCACTACAGTAATCACCGAACACGTACATACCGACCAGTTCCGCAAACCGTTGGCCACGATAAACATAGCCGCCAGTCACGGAACATCCATAGTCACGACCGTATTCAGCCACCGGCAGCTCAAAAGCAGCCGGCACGCATCTTGCAAATGCACCAAGTCCCGGTGGAAAACACTGACTGCCCTCCAACTTATTCCACCCGAAATTAAGACCGCCCCTAAGCGGCGCCAGCGCTAAATCGATCTCTTCAAGATCGCTCTGGCCCACATCTCCAATCCACATGTCACCCGTCACTTGATCAAAGGAAAATCTCCAAGGATTTCTCAAGCCATAAACAAACACTTCGGGACGCTTGTCATCAGCGTTAACAAATGGGTTGCCCGCCGGAACAACGTATCCGCCCTCTTCGTTTACATTGAGTCGAAGAATGGAGCCCAGCAAAGTTCCAGGGTTTTGCCCGTTAGCCTGCGGATCTCCGCCAGACCCTCCATCGCCAACTGACACATACAGGTACCCGTCGTTAGGACCAAAGGCCAGCATTCCACCGTTGTGATTCTTAAAGGGCTGCTCGATCCGTAGAACGATCTGTTCTGAATCAGCATCCACCGTGCGCCCCGACGAATCCACAAGAAATTCCGAGATGACTGTATCGCCGGACAAATCCGTATAGTCAACAAACAGCCGACCATTTGAGGCGTAGCTGGGATGGAAAGCCATGCCAAGCAACCCTTGTTCATTACCAGATGATCCGACCCGATCCCTGATATCCAGGAATGGCTCCGCCAGTAACCGACCTAACCTGACGACCCGAATCACCCCACGTTTTTCAGCGATGAATAGTCGTCCACTTGCATCACCCGCGTGCCCCACGAAGACCGGCCTGACAAAACCCTCAGCTACGGGCTCAACATTAATTCCAAAACCCGTTTGCGGTTTACTACCAGGACGAGCGACAGGTCTAAGTACAACTGTGGGAACACGTTCGGCAATCGGCTCATAGAACGGAGTACCCGTCGGTGTAGGAGCTACCGAACCTTCCGAAGACACAGGGGTTGGGGTAGGACTCGTAGATGCCTCGAGTAAACCCTCGGCTACGACGCTGGGCGATCTTGCGACTGGAGGACCCGCAGGCGTGTCTTCGCCAGATGTCTTCTCGAGATCACCACAAGCCATCAATGCCAACATCACGAGCACAACAGGTCTCATAACCACCAACCTCGTGACATTCAAGGACTCCGACAGTCGGTGAAAACGATTCTTTATTGAACCAAAGGCGAGGCCGTCGCACTCTCTCCGATGCTTCATTAGCAAGCGAGGAGGATTAAATGGGACGTATCGACGGAAAACGTGCACTGATTACCGGCGGTGGAAGAGGCATAGGTAAAGGAATCGCCCATCGATTCGCAGCAGAAGGGGCCCAAGTGATAGTCACACAGCGGGACAAAGATCTACTTGATGCCACAGTTAGCGAAATCTCCTCGACAGGCGGTGATGCTGCTGCAGTCGCCGGTGACATTTCGTCACCCGATGCTGCGACTGACATCGTCAACCAGGTACTCGAGACATATGGCTCCATTGACATCCTCGTAAACAATGCAGGTCGGACAGGCCGCATTGGTCCATTCCTCGATGTCTCCATTGCTGACTGGCAAAGTTACCTCGACACAAACCTTACCGGCGCATTCGTCGTAGCACAGGCAATAGCCCGAACCATGGTGCAAAAGAAAATCCCGGGACGGATCATAAACATGGGTTCTGTGGATTCATTTGCCTCTGAACCTAACGCCGCCCCCTATGCCGCCAGCAAGGGAGGATTGTGGCTACTGACGCGAGCAATGGCGGTTGATCTGGCGCCCCACGATATCGCTGTCAACATGATCGCACCCGGACCGATCCGCGTTGAGCGAACTGCGCAACGGGCCGACGACCCCGAAATCCAATCCCACCGGCAACGAGTAATCCCTATGGGTGCATACGGAACGCCGGCCGACGTAGCAGCTGCCGCCCTATACCTGGCAAGCGACGAATGTCGTTACGTCACCGGAAGTTCGATCACCGTCGATGGAGGAGGTACCGCCTTCTTACCGTTCTAGACAACCGAACCTAGATGCTATCGAGGGGAAAAATTGGCCGTCGCAAATTCTGATACGTGAGATCCCGAGGATCGTGCGACTGCACTGACGGGAATGCGACTCGAAACACTTGCCCGGCAATCGGCTCATAGGCCGCCCTGAAATGGTTGGAGGATTTCACACCAATCCACTGTTGCGTCGCAGGCTCAACGCCAAGAGCTCTGGCACATTCGAGACTAAAGACTTGCAACCGATTGCTCGTAACCGCGACTCGCACTCCACCAATGCGCAATAAGGCCGTCGGACCAAACTTCTGCGTAAAACCGGTGTACATCGGCCCACGGATGACAAACTCAAGGTTTAACAATTTTTCGACGGTTGCCCGAACAGACACCGAAGGACCTTGCGCCGGTGCCGATTTTCCGCCAATTTCAGCATCGAACTCACTGCCGTGACCAGCCGCTTGCGCACGCGTGACCGTCTCCGGGTCGCAAATAGTCAGAACCAGCGCATCTTGTAAATCGTGCTCGATGAAGGCCTGGAGCACACCTGTCGAGTCTCCTGGTGAACCGCCCCCCGGATTGTCTTGGGCATCAGCGATCACGATTGGGCCCGGGCCGCTGATATGAGCCAGGGCATGATCAAACGAAAGCAAATCGGGACCGAACTGATCACGCCTCGAAAAAATCTCTTCCGCAAGGGCTGACGCCGTCGTCTCCGCTTTTTCAGAGTCGTCATCAGTAACCACTACAGTCGTCGTCCCTGCATCGGTGATATCAGCCCACGCAAACCCTGGAGCCACCGAAGCCGTCAAAATGCCAGGCTCCTGCTCGTAGGCAAAAGCTCGCGTCATCACAGAGTCAAAAGGCGCCGTGCCATTAGCGTTACCCGCAGTCCAAAGCAACGGCAGTCGCCGAAGGGCCATACGCGGCGCGATTTCACCGCGTAACGTTTGGGTGATTAGACCAGCCGCTTCGAATCCACGCTCACCGAGATCGACATGTGGGTACGTATCGCACGGAATGATCACGTCCGATAGATCATTCATCGCGTCACTAATGTTGGCGTGATGATCAAGAGTCACAAAAATCGGCCGGTCAGGTCCGAGAATCGATCGCACCCCCGCCAGGAGATCCCCTTCACCATCTAGCGGACCCTCCAGAACCATCGCACCGTGGAGATCAAGCAACGCACCGTCGACAGGCATGGCCGCTTCCAACCGCTGCAAAAACTCTGTCCGCAACTGCACCCACGCATCAGCCTGAACAGGGGCGGATGGTTCTGCGAACGTCCAGAGCAGCGGAACTAGTTCGTACCCGTACTCAACGGACCCGTCGATAAATCCGCCACAACCGGTGTTCGTGCCACGCATCGCTTCAATGACTTCACCACCTCGATGAAAGCCCCGTGAAGACTGGGTGAACGCCTCATACGGTGTAGGAACAGGAGTAAAAGTGCTTGATTCGTGTCCAATGTTTCCAGTGGCCAAACGCATACCGGAGGACTCCAATTACCAACACACCCAGTCTAACGAGCGAATTTACAGAGGCTGCAAGTTCGCGGAGCGGACTAACGACATGGCTCGACCATGCACGTCTGGAGAAACTGCAGCGACCACCCCTCCCCGCACTCGAGAGTCAATCTTGTTAAACCGGTGCCGGTTTCCATTGAGATCCGTCACCACACCACCTACGGACGAAAGAATCGCCACATGTGAGGCGAGATCCCACTCGGACCCGCTCGTCCGCGAGGTCACATACGCATGCGCCTCTGACGGAAGAATCGTAAACATCGCCATTAACCCATGCCCGCGCTCCGTGAAGTCGGCCTCATCTTTCCCAGCAACCGTGACAATCTCCGCAGCACTAGGCCCATGAATCATCCGGAGCATTGACTCATCACAAGCAGGCGCCAAAAGCTCCCGTGAAACACCATTATCAATTTGCGTTGCACCTTGACCCAAGGCTCCGGCTTGCAGTTCGTCAAGGGCCGGCCGGTACACCACCCCAACAACAGGCTTCTCGTCAACAAGCAGCGCCATCATGATGGCCCAGTCGAGATCCCCTCTCGCAAAATGCGTCGTTCCATCGATGGGATCAACGACCCAACAACGAGACTTTTCTCGGCGCGTTGAATCAACAGGCCCCTCTTCTGATAACAAGCCATCCTCTGGATACTGGGTGCGAATCGATTCAACGATCAGCGCATTCACATCCAAGTCCCCCTTGGTAACAATCGTCCCATCTGATTTTCGGGACACCGGTAAATCCGACATCTCAAAAGCCGCCAAGGCAGGCGTCGCGGCACGACGGACCACGTCCACACAAAAGGACAATTCTTCGCTGTAACTCATGGATCAAACCTAGCGTTCACAGTGACATCACGTGTATCGCCTCAGAAGGAATATGCATGTACAAATTAGGCCAACCATTAACGTCCAACTGCTTGTACCGATCATCAGCAATCTGAATTTCGACATGACCTGCCTGTGACGTATCGGTCCCACATACGCTCACGTGCAAGATCCTCGATACTCCAAGATCAGATTCCTCAACAAGCTTCACCTCGAAAACGTTTGATCTATCCTCGGAAAACGAAGAACCACGCCCAAGCACAATTCGATCAGCCCGGATTGCAAGATCCACCTGGGTCCCGGCAATCTCGGGCAACTCTGACACTGACAAGACACCGATCGAGGTTTGCACCGAGCTATCTTGATTGGCATTCGATATTTTCCCGCGCAACACATTGGAGTATCCAAGCAACGCGGCCACTCGAGCACTGTGAGGACGCCGAGATACTTCCTCCCGAGTGTCAACCTGAAGTACCCGTCCGGAGTCCATTACCGCGATCCGATCTCCTACCTGGCACGCCTCATTCAGATCATGAGTAACGAGTAACACTGTCAAATTTAATTCCTGTGTCAGCCGACGCAACTCATGCCGAAGATTGCCAGCTGTAGCTGCGTCGAGCGCCGCGAAGGGTTCGTCAAGTAGCAGCACATCGGGCTCACGGGCCAGCGCACGTGCCAAAGCAGCCCGCTGCGCTTGACCGCCCGAAATTTCGACCGGCCGCCTACCCACAAGATCGCCAATCCCCAAACTTCCTAATAGTTGATGCGTTCGCTCCTTGCGCGCATCACGAGGCAAGTCAGGGATGCCGTAGGCCACATTATCCCCCACCGTGAGATGAGGGAACAGTGCATGCTCCTGCACCAAGTAACCGATACGGCGTTCGTATGGAGGCACATGAAGGCTCATCGATGAGTCAAAAAATGGTGTGTCTCCGACAAGAATGTGGCCACTGTCTGGACGCAAAAGGCCTGCGACAGCCTCAAGCGTCAATGTCTTCCCAGATCCAGATGGCCCGAATAGCACGGTGATCCCTGATGGCACCTCCAACTTCGGTGCCAACTCAAAGTCACCAACAGCAGCCTCAAAAGACAGAACGATCACCGTGACCGAGCCCCCAATCTAGCGACTACCCGAAACGAAATGAGAATTGCAAAGGAAACAGCGATTAGCACCACCGCAATCGCGATGGACGCGTCCACGTCCGCCTCCATAGCCTCTAAAATCGCTAAAGGCATGGTCTGCGTCCGACCAGAAACGTTGCCGGCAAACATGATCGTAGCGCCGAATTCTCCCATGGCACGAGCCCAGGCCATTACCACGCCACCCACAATCGAAGGTAGTGCCAGAGGCACCGTGACACGCGTAAAAGTCCGCCACGGCCGAGCACCTAACGTCGAGGATATCGCCTCCAGACGTTGATCTACGCTCGTAAATCCAGCCTTGGCCGCACGCATGTAGAACGGCAACGCCACAAAGATTTGCGCCACAACAACAGCAGCTGTGGTGAAAGCCACATCAATCCCGACAGCTGTGAGTGGTTCGCCCAGAGGACCACGTCGACCAAGAGCCACCAGCAGAGCCAGGCCGCCTACGACCGGAGGTAAAACAATTGGGAGATCAATTATTGCGTCAACAAGCCCACGGCCAGGAAAGCTCCAGCGAGCAAGGGCAAACGCTGCAGGGGTCCCTATAACAATAAGCACCACGACGGCCACCGATGACGTGATCAGGGATAGCTGGATAGACTTCAGAACAAACGGACTCGTAAGCACTGCACCAATATCAGCCTGTGTAATCGCCCGAGCGATCAGGAATCCAACCGGCACCAGAACTACTCCAACAGCCAGCGCACCGAGCAAAGCCACCACGACCTGCAACCAGGATGCTGACAGCCTTCCATTCAAAGGTGCTCTACTCACAATCAGACAGCCTCATTTCCTGCCGTACCATCAACCATTTCCACCCATTCCAATTTCGACATCACGATAGCGGTGGATGAGTCACCACTGTCATTCATGATGGCATTCCATCCGATTGAGCCGACTTGCCAAAACCGTACTTCTCAAGAATTTTCTGCGCCTTACCACTACGCACAAAGACCACAAACTGTTGAGCTAAACGAGGAGAATTCGAGATGCTCAAGGTCGCCATTGGATAACGCGCAGACACCTGAACCTCAACAGGCACGTCGATGATTTCCAGTCGACCATCAGCAGCCAGGACGTCTGTCCGATAGACAAACCCGGCATCTGCTTCGCCTAACTCAAGTTTCGCCGCCACCATACGCACATTGGTCTCAAATGAGATTGTGCGGTCAAGAATATTTCTCGCAGCAGCCGGACGATCTGAATATTCACCATACTTCTTGAGCATTTCGCGTGCGTATGCTCCAGCAGGAACAGCCGGCCCCGCCATAACAACCCTCGAATCAGCACGCGAAAGATCGTCCACGGTGTTTATGTCGGCAGGATTCCCTGTTGGCACCGCGAGCACAAGCTCGTTAGTAGCAGCCGTTGTGACAGGGGCGGTGACAAATCCGTTCTCGTTTAGTTGCCGCATATGTTGCTCGTTAGCCGATATATAGACATCAGCCGTCGCACCTTCCTCAATCTGAACTCGGAGCAACTGGGAACCAGCAAAGTTTCCAATGATGTCAACATCCTGATGCTTCTCTTCATAAGCCACAATCAAATCGCTAAAGGCTTCCCGCAACGACGCAGCCACAAACACATTCAATTCCTGAGAAGGTTTAGTTCCACAGCCAGCCAACAAAAGCCCTGCAAACGCGATAACAACTATCAATAATCGACCCACACCCGAGTAAGTTTTGGGAAGTAGTAGGTTCGATGGACTTAGAATTGAGCATACAGTGGTCGTTGTCGTTCGCGGACTGCCAACAGCCTCCGGAGAAGTAACCATATGCAAACGATTGATTCGACCCCTCAGTTTGTCCAAACCGCATACAAAAACATGCAAGACCGAGTAAACATCGTCCGCCACCGACTCAACCGGCCTTTGACCCTTGGAGAAAAAATTCTCTACGGACATCTAGACGATCCAGATAATCAAGAACTTGAGCCTGGAACCAGCTATCTGCAGCTGAGGCCTGATCGAGTCGCGATGCAGGATGCAACCGCTCAAATGGCCCTGCTGCAATTCATGCTGGCAGGACGAGAACAGGTAGCCATCCCAACCACTGTGCATTGCGATCATCTCATTCGAGCCTTTGTCGGCGCTGACGAAGATCTCCAACAGGCCTTGCTCGACAACAACGAGGTGTATGCCTTTCTCAAGTCCGTTTCCGCAAAATACGGTATCGGATTCTGGGCTCCAGGTTCAGGAATTATCCATCAAGTACTGCTTGAAAATTACGCGTTTCCCGGTGGCCTGATGATTGGAACCGACTCCCATACACCAAATGCAGGCGGGCTTGGAATGCTCGCCGTCGGCGTAGGCGGAGCCGATGCGGTCGACGTTATGGTGGACTTCCCATGGGAAGTCCTTAATCCAAGAATCCTTGGCGTCCGACTCATAGGAGAACTCCAGGGGTGGACCGCACCCAAGGACATCATCCTGAAGGTTGCAGGCATCCTCACAACAAGCGGAGGAACCAACAGGATCGTTGAGTATTTTGGTCCAGGAGCAACCTCACTCGCATGCACTGGAAAAGCCACCATCACGAACATGGGTGCCGAACTAGGAGCTACCACTTCGATTTTTCCATACGACCATCGAATGGCCGCTTATCTTCGAGCAACCGAACGAGATGGCCTAGCCGACACCGCCGACACTCATGCCGACTTGCTGACACCGGACCCGGAAGTCCTGGACGAACCCACGCGCTACTTTGACGAGGTGATCGAGATCGACCTCCGTGAGCTTGAACCTCACGTCGTCGGACCTCATCGACCTGACTTGGCCCGACCAGTGGCACAGCTCGGCGCGGCAGTGGCTGAGGAGGGGTACTCAGACGAAATCTCAGCCGTGCTCGTCGGAAGTTGCACTAACTCTTCCTACGAAGATATTTCCAGAGCGGCCAGTCTGGCTCGACAAGCCAAGACTCATGGAGCCAAGGCCAAGATGCCCTTTCTTGTAACACCCGGCTCAGAGATGGTCCGAGCCACGATTGAGCGCGATGGGCAACTGGATGATCTCGAGGCGATCGGGGCAGTCGTGCTGGCTAATGCATGTGGACCTTGTATTGGCCAGTGGAAACGGGAAGACATCTCCCCAGCACACGAGGGAGAACAACCCCGTCAAAACTCGATCGTAAGCTCGTTCAACAGGAATTTTCCAAGCCGCAACGATGGAAGTCCCAACACACAGTCATTTATCTCAAGCCCAGAGCTTGCTGTCGCATTTGCGCTTAGTGGGCGACTCTCGTTAGACCCGACAACTTCAGTGATTAGCGGCTCGGGCAACCGCGACTTTACGCTGCAACCGCCAGAACAAGCACCGGACATACCGGCTGCGGGATTCGTAGGCCAACGCTTTGGTTATGCAGATCCAGCCTCTGACTCGTCCTCGATATCAGTAGTCATTGGCCCGGATAGTGACCGATTAGAAGTCTTGCAGGCATTTGAAGGCCGGGAGCCTGAACAATTCATATCCATGCCGGTACTCATCAAAGCAACAGGACAATGCACGACCGATGCAATTTCCCCCGCGGGTCGATGGCTTCGTTACCGTGGCCACCTAACAAACATTAGCGACAACATGTTTGCTGGAGCCAACAACGCGTTCGGAGATGAGCCTGGAACGGGTTACAACATCGAAACTGGCGAGGACGATGAGCCGCTCGCTGACATCGCAAAGCACTACAAGAATTCCGGGATCACATGGGCCGCAGTTGGCGACCAAAATTATGGGGAAGGCAGCAGTCGTGAACACGCGGCCATGTCACCCCGACACACCGGAGGCGGAGCAATCATCGTGAGGAGCTTCGCGCGGATCCACGAGGCCAACCTAAAAAAACAGGGGATGCTGCCACTTACATTTGACAATCCAGACAACTTTGATCTTGTCAGGATTGACGACAATATATCCGTGGTAGATATCGAACATCTGGCGCCCGACAAACCTTTGGCAGCGAATCTTGAGCATTCCGATGGTTCAGTCGACACTATCACGCTCAACCACACATTAAACGCCGACCAAATCCGTTGGTTTTGGGCGGGCTCCGCGCTAAATCTCATACGAGCTCAGGAGGCGTAACGTCTGAAGGTCTTAGGCAAATGAAACAGTCATGACCGAGAGTGCAAAATACGATTTCGCCGTCATTGGCACTGGCCCAGCTGGCAAGCGCGCCGCCATCGAGGCTGCTAAAAGTGGCCAGCGGGTCGTAGCGATAGACCTTGAACAGTACCTCGGTGGACAAGCAGTCCACCGAGGGACAATTCCATCAAAAACCCTGAGGGAAGCTGTCCTGCATGTCACGGGAATTGCCCAACGTTCTTTCTATGGCAATTCCTACCGCGTGATCGCTGACGTAACCATGAACGACTTGATGCAACGAACCGCTCAAGTCATTCAAGCCGAGGTTGATGTAGTTCGAAACGCCTTCCTTAGAAATGACATTGACTTGATCTTCGGTACCGCTAGCTTCCTTCAACCGAACAGGCTTGAGGTGGTCAGTACTAACTCCTCTATAGAAATCCACGCGGACCAAATCATTGTCGCAACAGGATCACGTCCCGCTCGGCCAGATCATATTCCGTTCGACAATCCCAGCGTCGTAGACAGTGATGGGATTCTCACCGTCCCTTCAATACCAAAGTCTCTGACTATCGTGGGTGGGGGGGTCATTGGCACTGAATATGCCAGCATCTTTGCGACTCTTGGTGTCCGAGTAACGCTAATCGACGGCCGCAAAGATCTTTTGGAGTTTGTTGACGAGGAAATCATTGAAGCGCTGAAACACCGGATGAGGGAGGACGGAATAACTCTTCGATTGGGTCACAACGTAGCGCGTGTCGATTTTGACAAACGAAACCGTCCAGTAGCTGTTCTTGAAACCGGGGCCAAGATTGCCGGGGACGTGCTCATGTACTCCATTGGTCGACAAGGAGCTACGGATCGCCTGCAGCTTGAAAAAGCCGGCATAAGCGCCGATGAACGAGGCCGCCTAACCGTCTCCAAGAACTACCAGACAACTGTCGCGCACATTTACGCCGTTGGCGACGTCATCGGTCAACCGGCATTAGCCTCAACATCCGCTGAGCAGGGTCGCCTGGCCGCTCGCCACGCCTTGGGACTAGATTGCCCGAGCCTCGACGACGACCTGCCGATTGGAATCTACACAATTCCCGAAATATCAATGCTCGGCAACACTGAAGAAGAATTGACACGTTCCGGAGTTGCCTATGAAACCGGTATTGCGCGGTACAAGGAGATAGCTCGAGGGGCAATCATCGGTGACGACTTCGGCGTATTGAAAATCCTGTTTAATCCAGAATCTCGTCAAGTGCTTGGAGTTCACATCTTTGGCAGCCAAGCTAGCGAGCTCCTCCACATTGGACAAGCAGTCATACAACTCGGAGGAACCGTCGACTATTTCATCGAAACGATCTTTAATTACCCCACATTTGCTGAGGCCTACCGCATCGCGGCCCTCAACGGCGTTGACAAGCTGGTTCGCTAGCTCAAACCCCGTCAGACTCAAACAACATCGTAAAGCAGACTAGACTTCCTTATGAGTGGCACCATGGCACATCAACGTCCACATCCTGGTGACGCCATAGCATCCCCGCCCCCTGCCAGCAGTGATCCTTCTGGAAACCGCCGCCGGATTCTGACTGGCCTCCGTCCGTCCGGACCGTCGCACGTCGGTCACTACGCTGGCGCTTTCACGCAATGGCTGGACCTGCAAAACGATTTCGAATCATTTTTCTTGCTTGCGGATTACCAAGTCTCTGACTATGCCGAAAATCTTCCGTGGATCCGTTGGGGACTCTGGGAAGTCACGTTGGACTGGCTTGGGGTTGGACTGGATCCCGAACGGTCGTTCTTCGTCATCGAGAGTGGAGTTCCTGAATTCGCCGAACTGACCCTTCATCTAAGCTGGTTTCTGGGACTCGGACATCTTCAAAGAAATCCCACGCTTAAGGCCGAACTCGCGGACCTAGAAAACAAAGCAGACACAGTTCCCGTGGCATTTTTTAACTATCCCGTGATGCAAGTGGCAAACATCCTGTTGCCGCTCGCGCACCTTATCCCGGTCGGTGATGACCAACTTCCTCATATAGAAATGACCCGTGATGTAGCGATTCGGTTCAACGGACGGTTTGGTGAAACCTTCGTTGTGCCTGAAGGACGAGTTGGAAAAGTCCCCCGACTGGTTGGAATTGACGGCAAAGGCAAAATGGGAACTTCAGCAGGCAATGCCATCTTCCTCAAAGATACGGAAGAAACCCTGCGTGCCAAGATTCGAAGTATGTTTACCGACCCTAAGCGCTTACGAGCTACTGATCCAGGAACCGTTGAGGGTAATCCGGTTTTCTTGTATCACGATGCATTTAACCCAAACACGGCGGAAGTTGAAGATCTAAAGACACGCTACCGGACCGGAACAGTCGGTGATGTCGAAGTAAAAGACCGACTATTTGAGGCAATGAACACATTGCTCGCTCCAATACGAGATCGTCGCGCTTACTGGGCTGAACGACCTTCGGACGTCCGGGACGTCCTCCACCACGGCACTACAGAAATGAAACGTCGGGCCGAGCCGGTCATGGCACGTGTCCGTACCGCGTTATCGCTGGATTACTTACACGACGGACCCCCTCCACCCCCGGAGGGATCTCCGTAACATCCCTGGTCGTCATGTCGTGTACCAACCGGATTCCTGCCTCATCCGATTGGCTTTACACTGATATCGACACGAACATTGCCAGCAATCCTGCACCCAATACCTCTGGGAGTGGACGACAATTCGGTAACCTTTACATAGCGATCAACCGTAGCACCCGTAAGGGAATGCTCCGGCAACAATAAAAGACATATATGCCCGGACCAACATCCGTGCACAGCGGAGTTCGGGCTCGCCTTAATCGAAGGCCCTATCCAGATTAGGAGTAGACCAGGGATGGCAACGCAAAACGGCAGCCCTGTAGTGACAGTACGGAACACGTCGGCCCAACAGATTGCTACTGAACACAGCGTGACGGTTCCTGACTATGACCGCAGCCGCATGGAAGACGTTGGCTTCACGACGGCTATGACGCTTGTACTGCTGGGCAACTATGCCCAAACGGGGCACTTTGGGGGGCCACTGGCGTACACGCCGTTTAACGTGGCCATGCACCTCGGAGGCGCTGAGAACGGCGGCCTACGGTATGACTATCGACGACCGAAACACCCGTACAGTGACCGGTTCATGTTGGCAGGTGGCCACAACATTCCAACCAGCTACGCACTCTGGATGATCATGGGCGAAGCGATGTCTCGAAAGCACGCCGCCACAGCGGACGACCGATATGCGGTAGACCCGAACATCGCCATGTTGTCCATCGACGCCCTCGGATTTCGTCGTGGGCAGGGAGCTCTCGACACGCTCCTTGCCGACAACGGCCTAACTGATCATCCGTTGTTTGCCCAAGCCAAAACCAGAGGTATCCGAGCGCTTGCAGGTCATTCAGAAACAACGGACCTGACCAATGATGTGAACGGTGGCCCATCTGGCCTAGGTGTCGCAACGGCAGCTGGAAAGGCCGCCTTCTGGGACTTCGTCGGAGCCGATGACTCACTGAAAATCATGGCTCTCGAGGGCGAATTCGCCATGACCGAAGGACATGCGCAGGAATTAAAAACCCAAGCCCTCGCTCAAAAGGTAGGGAAACGGCTTCGGTTGCTGCTGTCGTACAACAATGCCGGTATTGATGACTCACTGATTGGTGGTGTGATCGACGACAGTTACGCCGACAGCTACGTGATCGAGGACCAATGGTCATCCTACGGATGGAACGTTTTCGCGCTCGGCGACGGTAACGACTACGACGAGGTTCTGGCCGCCCTCAAAACAATGGAAGATTGGGACGCCGACGATCATCGACCCATGATTGTGGTTGGCCGAACGGTCAAGGGGTGGTGGCCAGCGGCCAAAGAGGGACAAATCCCTGGCTTTGGTGACCAGCTGGTGGGCTATCACAGTCACCCGTACGAAATGAAAATGAACGACCCCTACTTTGTGGCGCTGGCAGAAACATTTGAACAGCGCTTTGGTGTTGAGTTTCAAGGTATCCGGGAGGGGCCGGTCGCAGATGAAGCTGAACGATTAGTCCAATTCAAGACCAACATCGACATCGCAATGTCGGTGCTGGACGCCAACGGTCTTGGCAGCTGGTTGGCAGATCGGCTCGTGGAAATCGGCGATTCCTTAAACGACAGTCCGTCATTGCGCATCAACACCACAGTTGACCCATTTCAGGACGATCGTCTTCGGGTTGAGAACATCCCCCTTGATCCGCAAGGCGTTTCAGTAACCAACGAGGTTTCTGGTGAGACGAAAACTGTCGACATTTCGCTCGCCAAGCAACCTGGAGAAGTCGCAGGAACTCGGCGCGCGATCTCAGAAATAATTAAATGGATGAACTATGTCACCGAAAACCGTTTCATAACGCTCGCAGCTGCCCTCACACGCTCGATCAACGTTGAGACCGGCGCCT
>CAZFVB010000005.1:50087-74562 GCA_964522375.1 uncultured Chloroflexota bacterium | reverse complement strand
CCGCAACTTCAATCGTGCGACCTTCCTGGCGCGCAACCACACCATTAATCGACCCATCGGGTCCGGTTCGATTGCCGTGCAATCCGGTACTCGTCAAAATTGTGCCACCCGCAGCCTCGACGCTCTGGGCCAATCCATCCATAAATGTTCGGGCGTCAGGCTTGAAATCATTTACGTAGCGGTCAAATTTGTACGGTGCCTCACGATCAGATATCTCAAGGCCAAGAGTTCGATACCACACCACGCCATCCAAATAGTTTTCAATCAGAGCCTTCCCCATCAAAGGATCTGCTCCGGGCTGCACGCTCAGCCACGCATCAACGTTGGCTGCCGTCCACGCTGCCCCTCCAGAAAGTGCCGCTGACCCACCCGACTCGGGCGCCTTTTCAAGAACAATCACGGACGCCCCATGCTCCAAAGCTGTGCGAGCTGCTGTCAATCCGCCAATGCCGCTCCCAGCCACAACCACATCACACTGAAATTGTTCAATTGAATGACGCATTGGTCTCCCACCAGCACCTATACGACGGCCAGCGTACGTCTTACGTTCCCCAAAGGTCGATCCTTTATGTCCCCAGATCTAACAAACATCGGCAGCAGCAATGATTTCCTACCTGCTGATTCTCTTCTTGGTGCTTCATGGTTTAGATTACGCCTGTCAGAGAGTGATCCCCTCGAAAGAACCGTTATGAATGATGATGCCCATGAACCACGGGTCATTACCCTTGGTGAAGGAATGGCCGAGACTTATGGAGGCGGCCAAATCGAATGGCTAGCCAACAAACACCTCACACCCGGTGCTGAGATGACCTTTGGCCATGTGCGTCTGGGCCCAGGCGGGGCAAACATGCGACACGTACATCCCAACTGTCACGAATTGCTGTTTGTCCTAGAAGGATGCATCGAGCATGACCTTGGCTCATCTACGCTTCAGCTAAACAAGGGCGACCTGTTGCATATCCCAATCGGCGTGCCCCATCAGGCGAGGAATCACGGTTCGGAAGATTGCGTAATGGTGGTCACCTATTCAAGTGAGGACCGACAAACCGTCCCAGTAGATGACTAGGGGGTTTGCTCAAACACCATCACAGTTCGCACGAGGCCGCACTAGCCAGCGTAGCCCCATCTACTATCCCGTTCATCAGCAGCATCGACCGCTGCACGCAATTCCTTCGCCGTATCGAGGGCAGCGTCAGGCGCTGCCGTCCCTACAAGCACATGGACTTCCTCAACTTCACGACGGATAGCTCGAACACGCTCGACCCAAGGCACGAGCGCTGTCTCCTCATACTCATACATCAGGGGTGTAACCGGCGCCGTAAGTGTCCGCTTCCAAGCCTCTGCGTTCTGTCCGTGAAGACGAACAATCGCCAGGCCATCCACGGTTGCAAAATCAAAGGGTGGCGACCAATCATCAACTCCGATCGGAAAATCAGAGATCACAACCCCCAACTCGAGCTCAATCAAGACGTCCATGGTCGAATCACGATTAACAGCAACACTCCAGGTCGGATGACGGAACTCAACCGCTAACGGAAATCCTTCCAGTTTTTCACGGACGTGAGCCAGGTACTCGTGTGCCTCAGGCCCTGCCTCGAACCAAGGGGGGAACTGAAGAATGATCGCGCCGAGACGGCGGGCATCTTTCAGGGGCTGCACCGAAGCGCACAAATCCTCAAAAAGAACATCGGGGGGTTCAACCGCAACCTCCCGCCAGGATTTCACACCACGATCCGCAGCACCGGGACGCCGCTGATACAAGGTCAGCCCCCCGAACGCCACAACATCAAATTTGAAATCTTCGGGTGACTGGACCACCCACTCGGTGATCCGATCAGGTTTCGGAATTCCACTAAAAAAATTTTCGGCTTCAACGACCGAGGCATGGTTTGCGTAGAGGCCAAGCATTTCAGAGGCATGTGTACGAGCTGGATAAATATCCTCGAGCCGTTGCCAGCCACGAATACCGTAACGCGGTGAAGTTGCCACTATTCTTCGCCTGCTCCACTTACCTTTTTGTCAGAGCGACCGGTCATACGTTCAACCTCCCGCTCGTATTCACGATTCGTCCAGCGTTCAATTGCACGTAATCCGGGCCCCAGAACAAAGATCCCATGCCCTACCAGCGCAGGCAGCCACGCCAACATCGGCCAAAAAAACCACAGGTTGTCTGGCGTAGCTGCAATGTTAAGAACAAGCAGCAATACCATGACACCTGTATAAATCACGCTGTGACCGAAGAGGCCTAGGCGAGCCCGCACCCGTTGCTGAGCACTACGGAGCGCACGAGCTTCCACAAGACGGCGTGGCTTAGACATAACGTTGATGTCCCACAATATATGACGCCAGTTTAGCTGCAACCCTGCTCGGCCCTAGAGGCCACACAGAACTTTGGTTATTAGTTCCTCATCCTGCGGCAGTACCGTTCGCATGTCCAAGCACATTGAATGATCCAAGACGCGACCAATGATAGGCCGGGAAGCAGCCCGCAATTTTCGAGCGACTTCCTCAGCGTTACCGTAACTCTCTCCAAGTTGGACGGCCACACTAGGCATCGTTTCCCCAGGCAGAGCTCCACCACCAACGGTAGCTAAAGATGACACTATTTTCACGTCGTCAACACCCGCAGTCACACGCCGCGCCCGATCCCGTAGTTCAGATTCTTCAGCCGATATCATCTGCCACACGGGAATATTCATCGGCGCATCACCTCGCAGATAGGCAAGCAGGGTGGCGTGCAGCGCGGTGATCGTCATTTTGTCGGGCCGAAGAGCCCGGGCAAAAGGACGCGTCGCAACGGGATCGATAGCCTCAGCGGTGCCTACCAGAAGCCCGGATTGTGGCCCTCCCAAAAGCTTGTCACCCGAAAACGTCACTACATCAGCTCCAGCCGCAACAGCCTCCGTCACCAGCGGTTCCCTAGCCAATCCATACATCGAGCTATCTATCAAAGATCCGGAACCAAGATCATCAATAAACAGGATCCCGTGATCATGAGCCAATTCGGCAAGCTCACGACGGGACGGCGAACCCGTAAAGCCAACCTGGGCAAAGTTGCTTTGGTGGACGCGAAGTATCGCCGCCGTCCGGTCAGTGATTGCACTGGCGTAATCCTCAACTCTTGTCTTATTAGTAGTCCCAACATCGCGCAACACAGCGCCGCTTGCCTGAAGAATTTCAGGAATCCGAAAACCACCACCTATCTCCACTGACTCCCCACGAGCGACCAGTACTTCCTGACCACGGGCATGTGCGTCCAACACTAAGAAGACTGCAGCCGCGTTGTTATTGACCACTAGGGCCGCCTCCGTCCCAACAACGGCCTGGACCACAGCATCAATATGAGCAAATCGAGAACCACGTTCCCCGTGCGACAAATCGTATTCTAGGTCTGAGTACCCAGCAGACGCATAGGCAACAGACCGCACGGCCTCTTCACTCAGCGGCGCTCGACCAAGATTCGTATGCAGAATCACTCCCGTCGCATTAACCACTTGCCTCGGGGACATTTCAAGAATCTTTCGAGCTCGTATCACCCCGAACTCAGCCACCCTCCTAACTGATTTCGCCTGTGCTCCTTCAGCCACCGCCTGCCTGAGTGCTGCTATTTCGGCCTGGCTCGAGGTGACCGCCAGTTTCTTGGGAATGCCAGCATCTATCGTCTCAATTTCACGAACTACAGCATCCACTGACGGGATGGAACGAAACTGACTCTCCTCAGTCATATCACGCACCAAACTTTGCTAAACGACCGCCGTGACCCAACATCATTGCCATAATTGATTGGGCTGGAAAAACCCCCAACGCGCCCATTTCGCACTCACGTTCTCCAAATGCTTCCGCCCGATCAGACCGCACCCATTCACCCCTGATCAGAAATGGCGACGGATGCCAACTGTGCTGTCGCAGTACAGCAGGCGTTGAATGGTCACCAGTGACAACGACCACATCTGGCCGAAGTTGAAGAATATCGGGAACCTTCGCATCGACTTCTTCTATTGCAGCCACCTTTCCATCAAAGTCGCCATCCTCTCCTCTCGCGTCAGGCGCCTTTACGTGCAAGAAAAAGTAGTCGTACGAATTCCACTGCGCGCTAAGTTCCGCAATTTCGGCTGAAACCGTGTCAAGCCCCTCCGCCACGTCCATGCCAACCGCTCTTGCTAAGCCTTTGTACATCGGATAAGTCGCAATGCACAGTGGATTGAGCCCATACAGCTGATCAATGCCTTGGAAGACTGGACGGCCGGCATATCCACGCATCAAGATAAAATTCGCCGGAGTTTCTCCTCCGATACATTCACGGACAGCCTCGAGAACACCCTTGAGCACCTCGCTCGTACGCTTCGCCTCAGGATGGATAGGCTCGGGATCGACAGGGAAAACATCCAGACGCTGGGGGTCCGTCTCCGTAACTCTTGGATCTAACCCGGACCCACGCATCACGAGTACCGCACGATGCTGGGATTCGGTGATGAACTGCAGCTCAATACCCGGAACATCAATCGCGTTAAGCTTTGATACCAGCGACGAGTTAAGACTTGAGTCAATCCGACCGGCGCGCCGATCAACAACCCGACCCTTATCGTCGACGGTACAAAAATTAAGTCGTACGGCCACGTCACCGTCATTCAATTCCACACCCAGGCCCATCGCCGACAGCGCCCCTCGACCAATGTTGCTTGACACGGGGTCATAGCCGAAGAGCGCTAGATGTCCAGGACCACTTCCAGGCGTAACACCTGGTCCGATCGCCTGACTAAGACCTGTCTGACCTTCCGCTGCCAGGAGATCCATATTAGGCGTACGGGCCGCCTCAAGCTCCGTTAAACCATTCGGTTGTTGAGCCAAACCGCCTAAACCATCCAAGACCAGTAGAACAAGCCGGGTATCAGCTGGTTGAGCTAATCCCTGCAAAACACTTTGTGATGTCACAAAATCACACTCAGTCGTCGGAAGCCGCTTATTATCAACCGTTAGCGTGTCTGTCGCGACCTCGCGAAGCGGACTACTTTGCCCAAAGGTTTCAGGTGAACCAGCCAGTATTTGAGAGATCGAATGCGATCGCTACAGATGTAACCGCCTTAATCGCAGGCACACCATTGGTACGGCTCAATCGAATAGCCTCTGAGGTCACAGGAACTCTCGTCGCAAAATGCGAATTCATGAATCCTGGCGGAAGCGTCAAAGACCGCATCGGTCTCGCAATGATCCTCGACGCCGAAAACCACGGGAGCATCGAGCCCGGCAAAACCGTAATCGTCGAACCCACAAGCGGGAACACCGGGATTGCCCTTGCAATGGTTGGGGCCTCGAGAGGTTACAAAGTCGTTCTCACCATGCCTGAAACTATGAGCATCGAACGTCGAAGCCTTCTTCAGGCATACGGTGCTGAACTTGTCCTAACCCCGGGAGCCCAAGGGATGTCAGGAGCCGTTGCCCGAGCAGAACAGATCGTGGCAGAAACCCCTCACTCATGGATGCCTCAGCAGTTCAAGAATCCCGCAAATCCAGCTATTCATGAGACGACGACCGCGGAGGAGATATGGTCCCAGACCGGCGGAACGGTCGACGTAGTCGTCGCTGCTGTAGGAACAGGAGGCACAGCCACTGGCACCGCCCGAACGCTCAAGAAAAAAAACTCGCAAATCAAGGTCGTCGCAGTTGAACCGTCTCGAAATCAAGTTCTATCCGGAGGGGAACCGGGCCCTCATCGAATCCAGGGGATCGGCGCCGATTTCATTCCTGATGTCTACGACCCCTCACTGATCGACGAAATTATGACAGTTGCCGACGAGGACGCTGAAGCTACGGCACAAGCACTAGGCCGTACCGAAGGGCTGCTGGTCGGCGTGTCGGCAGGTGCCAATGTGTGGGCTGCGCTGAAATTAGCAAGCCGTCCAGAGTACAGCGATGCGCTAATCGTCACGGTGCTCTGTGATACCGGCGAGCGCTACCTTAGCCACCCTCTATTCGCTACGTAGCGCTATCAAAAGTTTGCCGTAGTGCTCCTCAGCGATGCTAGCCTCAAAAGATCTGGAACCAGATAGGTCCATGATGCCTACACGTGTACTAGTAGCCATGAGCGGGGGTGTTGACAGCTCCGTAGCCGCTGCATTGCTGACCCGAGACAACTACGACGTCATCGGGGTCACCTTCAACCAGTGGCCTGCCAGCCTCATGGCCAGCTCCACGGGCAACGGCTGCTGTACGCCGAACACGATTGATGATGCTCGGCGCGTATGCTCCATCCTTGATATTCCCCATTACGTCGTCGACTACCGGAAGGAATTTGAAGCCGCAGTAATTGACCCCTGGGTCACGTCATACCTTTCGGGAGAAACACCTAATCCCTGTGTCATGTGTAACCGAACCGTAAGGTTTGGGTCCTTTCTGACAAAAGCCACAGAGCTCGGCGCCGAGGTCATCGCCACAGGCCACTACGCACGAATCATCCACGACATCGAAAGCGGTACTCGAAAACTGCTAACTGCCATCGATGAAACCAAGGATCAATCGTACGTCCTTCACGTACTGGGACAACAACAACTAAAGCGAACATTATTCCCCTTAGGCTCCATGAAAAAAATGGAAGTTCGCAAAGTCGCAGCTGAGCTAGGCCTGCCTGTGGCTGACAAGCCTGAAAGCCAGGAAATATGTTTCGTGCCTGACAACAACCACGCCGCCTACGTACGAAAACATGGCTCGACTGGTTCAGGGCAAATTGTTGACATGAACGGCCAGCATATTGGCGATCATCACGGCTTAGAACAGTACACCCCCGGCCAACGTCGAGGCCTAGACCTAGGCGGAGGAACTAGCCCTCGTTACGTCATCAGTCTTGACAAAAACGAGAATCGAATCACCGTTGGCTCAAAAACCGACGCCTATGCGAAATCTATAGAGCTTCGCAACGTGCACTGGGTTTCCAGCAATCCTCCGACGAAGAGCAGTGCTGTTGAGGTCCGCACACGCTACAGAATGCCGGTTGAGCCGGCCATAATTAGTGACGTCGCGGGAAAAACCACCGTATCGTTCCTCAATAAGGCTTGGGCACCTGCCCCAGGCCAAGCTGCTGTCTTTTATACCGGTGAAGAAGTTCTTGGTGGAGGAACAATCGACAAGGTGATTCACCAGTGAGTACCGATCCCGAGGTTTATTGCCCACGTTGTTTCCAAGCCGCTTCTCAAGACCGTGTGTTTTGTTCCTTTTGCGAACAATTTATCCATGACAATGCCCCGGCAGACTCGCGGCCATGGGACTCACGGGCGCCAGACCTCAGCAGCTCTGAGCCTGAAGAACCAGTAGCCCCGGTTGCATTCGACATTCCAGAGAGTTATGACCTTTTCGGAAAATCTGAATCCCCTACGAAGCATCCCAACCCGGCCTCGTCGAAACCAGAGAATCGCCAGCCGGACGATCGTACTGAATCAAAGTGACTGGATGCTGACCGCATTTGATCGACGGCGGCGGGAATCAGAGAGACTGTCACTGTCAGAGGATCGCTCCCCCTAGAAACTACCTAAAAAACCGGTACTGGATAAGCCGCAAGATAGCCTCAGGGCCATCTACCCACCATCGCAACTTCTTGGCTTGGCGTGCCTCATAACTTATCGGAACCTGCACGATATTCTCACCCGCAGCCACAAACGCCGCGGTCAGTTCAACCTCAATGTCGAAGCCATTCGCAGTGAGATTTGTCCTGTCGAGAACTTCCCGTCGCCACATCTTGTAACAGGTCTCCATATCTCGAATAGCAACGCCGTACAGAACGTTAGTAAGAAACGTTACAAACCTGTTACCCAGCCGCAACAATGTCGTCTGGCTGGAAAAGTCTCGATATCCGTAAGTGACACGCGTCTGCCCTGACGCGATTGGAGCATAGAGTCGCAAAAAGTCCGTAGGGTCGTATTCGAGATCCCCGTCTTGAATGACGACGATCTCTCCGGTAGCTTCCGCAAGACCACTACGTACAGCCGCGCCTTTACCCTGGTTAGCCGAGTGTCGAACGATTTTGACCGAGGAGAGCTTGGCTTCCTCAATTTCCTTTAATGTTTCATCCGTTGAACTATCGTCAACTACGATGATTTCAGTGTCGAGATCAATCGCCACCACGCGCTTTAGCACTTCTGCAATGGTTGCAGCCTCGTTAAATGCAGGAACTATCACGCTGACAATCACTGAAAGCCTCGCCAAAGCCTTATTATGTCAACAAGTGATCTAAGGATCACCTTAGGGCTGTTCCCGGATTGTTCGCCGGACTTCCTTGGATAGTGGGTCACACCCACCTGAGTGAACGTATGTCCCGCCCGATGGGCTCGAGAAATTAATTCTGCCGAAATAGCTGCGCCCCGGCCTGAAATTAGTTGTTCGACATCGATCGCCTCACGCCTAAACAATTTAAAACCACAATCCACATCGCGAACCTTGACGCCCAGCACAACACGAACAAGTCCAGTCCACAACCACCCATTAAGCCGTCTATACACCGGGTCAGCACGATTCCTCCGGTAGCCCAAAACAAATCCGTGGCCTGGAAGCACCTCAACCAGGGACGAAAGATCTGCTAACGAAAATTGGCCATCACCGTCCGCATAAAAAACAAGATCCTTCTGCGCCCCTTGAAATCCAGTCCGTAGAGCCATTCCATAACCGAGATTCTCAGTATGTGCGAGCAGACGCACCCGCTCATCAGACAGCATCATTGTCTCGACTACCTGACTCGTTCCATCCGTCGAACCATCATCGATGACTAGAATTTCGAAATCATCAGAGATGGAAGGCAAATGGGCCACGGCATCAGAAATCACACGTTCAACGTTCGCTGCCTCGTTGAAACAAGGAAAAAACACGCTGATTGAGTACCGGAGATTCAAATCATTTGCCATGAGTTGTCAGCAAAGCTCCCAAATCCAATTGTTCCGTCGTTGCACTTTCCGAATCGAGGCCGTTAGTTCTTTGACTATTGCACATCACAGGCCTCTTTAGCCGACAAGGCATAATCGATCACTGTTTCGAAAGGACGCCGTTGTGGATATCACTTACACAACCTATTCAGCTCCCACGTGGTCAGTCAAAAAAAATATAGACACTGCCAAACGCATGGGATGCGACGCTCTTGAACTTCGACACATCGATGGGGAACCGATCGACCCGGCCATGGCAGCAACGCAAAGAAAAGATATCGCAGACGAAATCCACAGCGCCGGATTAAACATCTGTGTCCTCGGAAGTGATTGCAAATTTGCTCACCCGTCACCATCTGATCGACGGCAAGCAGTAGACCGCGCGATCGAATTTATGGTGCTTGCAAAAGACTGGCACGCACCAATCGTTCGTGTTTTTGGAGGACGATACGAACCCGGACCAAGCGACGATGAAGTGAATAATTGGGTAGCCGAATCTCTCCGTGAAGTGGCCAATGCGGGCGACGAACTTGACATCCAGATCGCGATCGAAACCCATGACGCCTTTTCGACCGGCCGACGGGTTCGAGACGTCCTTGACCTTACCAATCACCCTCGGATTGGTGTCGTTTGGGATTTTGGACATCCTTTTAGACTAGGAGAGTCTGTTCCTGAAACATGGGACCTGATCGGGCCCCAGACGGTCCACACACACTTCAAGGACATCAAGGACATGAGTCACACTGGTGGAGGCCGAGATGGGTGGGAACCCTGCCTGCCCGGTAGCGGCGATCTACCGCTTCAGCAAATGGTGAACCGTCTTAAGGCAGCTATGTACGCTGGTTACATCTCCACCGAGTGGGAAGGTCGTAACCCAAACGGATTGGACGACCCCGCCAAGGCCTTGTTTAGCCATACGGCCTATCTGCAGAAATTAATTGGTGATGACTCACAACCTAGCTAACCAACCCATATTGTCACTTCGGACCATTGACACCGCAGGAACCTCCGACCTACGCTTTTCCAGGCTGTGATCGGGATAAGTATGCACTGGCGCCACGTCAGAGAGCTGAACCGTTGCGCTGGAAGTTCAGCCGTCGGCCAAGTGCGAAATGGCCCCGTGAGCTGCGGACCGAACTGGACACCAAAGTAGGCTCCGCCGGTTACCTGCCGTGACAGGGGAAGGGCATAGAGCACGTGCTCCACGCCCACAAGGAACGCTTCGGCGCTCGAACAGGGGTGGCACCGCGAAGACTACAGACCTCTCGCCCCCTAAAAGGAAGTCCTGTATTCCAACGCCCTGTTTCGGAGGCACTCGATGACCACGACGTCGACGAATCCTGGTTCAATAGCCGATCAACGAGAGTGGGTCTTAGCTAACCTTGAGCAGGGTGTCGCAGCGCCGATGTACCACGATATTCCTGGGGACCTCGACACTCCTGCCTCAACGTACCTAAAGCTCCGGCAAGCATCGCCTTCGTTCTTACTTGAGAGTGTCGAGCGGGGCGAATCAGTCGGTCGTTACTCATTTGTTGGTGCCGCACCCCGCCTAGTCGCACGGTTGCACAGCGGCAAGGCCACGGTGAGGACGGCCAGCGGAAAAACGACACATGCACGCTATCGCGATCCCCTGGACTTCGTCACTGGCCTTCAGCACGACTTCCCCATTGCCACTCACCCCATGCTCCCCCCGTTCCAAGGAGGCACTGTTGGATACCTCGCATATGACGCCGCCGCGAACTTTGAAACACTCCCTGTGCCGAATAACGACACCCTTGCCCTCCCAGAAGCAGTGTTTGTCTACTGTGACGAACTTGTGGTCTTCGACCACGCCAAGCAGGTAATTCGATTGGTAACACTGGCGGTGCCAGGGGAAACGGCATCAAACAGCATCGCCGAGGCTGAACAGCGTTTGGACCAACTTTCGCTCAAGCTAAAGCAACCAATTAATCAACCACACGAAAAACACGGCCGAGCTGACGCAACTGTTTCGCAAAGCATGACCCGGAATGAGTTTGAAAGTCATGTACGGCGTGCGAAGGAATACATCGCTGCAGGAGATGTTATACAGGTACTGCCCTCAATAAGATTCTCTCGAGACTTGAACGTGGACCCGTTCGAGGTATACCGGCAGCTGCGACGAGTAAACCCGTCGCCTTATATGTTTTTCCTTGATCTAGACGACCTACAGCTCGCCGGAACTTCCCCTGAAATGCTCCTACAGGCGGTTGACGGAACGGCAAAAACGAGGCCTATCGCGGGAACCCGACCTCGTGGAAAAACATCTGCTGAAGACGAACGATTGGCTGATGATCTTATGAAGGATCCAAAGGAATTGGCTGAACATGTAATGCTCGTCGACCTCGGACGAAACGACCTGGGCCGGGTCTCCCTGCAAGGCACCGTGACAGTGGACTCACTCATGAAGGTTGAACGTTTCTCTCACGTAATGCATATCGTCAGCGAAGTAAGTGGAAAACTGGACGCGAGTTTTCGGGGCATTGATGCACTACGGGCCTGTTTCCCCGCAGGCACATTAACAGGAGCCCCCAAAATTCGAGCAATGGAACTTATAGCGGACATGGAAAACATGCGGCGTGGACCATACGGTGGCGCCGTGGGGTACATCAGCCATTCTGGCGACGTAGACACAGCCATTATCATTCGAACCATGGTCGCACGAGACGGGAAAGCTCACGTTCAGGCGGGAGCAGGAATCGTGGCCGACTCAGTACCTTCATCTGAGTATCAAGAGTGTCTCAACAAGGCACAGCCTGTCCTTCAAGCCATTCAGTTGGCTGAGGAGGGAAACGATGATCCTCGTACTCGATAATTACGACTCCTTCACCTACAACCTCGTACAGTATTTACAAGTACTGACTGTCGACATCGAAGTGCATCGCAATGACGCGCTCACGGTTGACGAGGTTATAAATCTAGAACCTGATGCAATCGTAATCTCCCCAGGGCCGTGCACCCCAAATGAAGCCGGCGTCTCTATAAGTGTGGTCCAAGCATTGGGCATGAAAGTTCCGACACTTGGCGTCTGCCTAGGGCACCAAGCCATAGGAGCAGCTCACGGAGCCTCGATCGTTCGTGCCCCTGAACTAATGCACGGAAAGACGTCACCAATCACACACAACGGTCAGGGCTTATTTGATGAGCTCCCAAACCCCTTCGATGCTACTAGATACCATTCGCTGATCGTAGAACGCAAAAGTCTGCCTGATGAATTCGACGTTACAGCCGAAACAGCTAACGGCCTTATTATGGCCATGCAGCACCGGACCTACCCGTTGTACGGTGTTCAATTCCATCCCGAATCAATCCTTACAACCGTAGGACCAGAGCTCCTTCGAAATTTCCTAGAACTTGCAAAGATCGAAGTTTCTGAATGATTACAGAAGCACTCACCAAAGTCGTCGACGGCCAAAACCTTGACCAAATTGCCGCGACCAAACTAATGGATTCGATTCTCGAGGAGAAAATAACACCTGCTCAGTTTGGAGCCTTTGTGACTGCGATGCGGCTCAAAGGTGAAACCCCAGAAGAGCTTGCCGGCATGGCAGCAAGTATGAGTCGCCACGCTCTTCGTATAGAAATCCAATCAGACAACCTTCTCGACACATGTGGGACCGGCGGAGGAGAGACTCGTTGGTTGGGAATATCAACCTCGGCAGCCCTTATCGCAGCCGGCGCAGGCGCTGTTGTAGCCAAACATGGAAACAGGGGCGTAACCAGGCCGGCTGGTAGCAGCGACCTCCTAGAAGCACTCGGCGTGAACCTGGCAGCCGGCCCCCAACACGTCAGACGAGCGCTGAAGGAAGCACGTGTCGGCTTCATGTTTGCCCAAACATTCCACCCGGCAATGAAGTTTGCAGGCCCCCTACGTCGCGAGATCGGGATCCGCACGGCATTCAACATACTAGGACCGCTTACGAATCCAGCCGGGGCCCGCTGCAGATTACTCGGCGTCGGGGATGCGTCTTTACTTAGCACCTTGGCCGAAACCCTGATCCTCCTCGAGATACATCGAGCCTTTGTCGTCCATGGCCACAATGGTGTCGATGAAGTCACTTTAACCGGTCCGACCTACGTCGCAGAAGTAAATGCCGCTGAGCGCTCTACATACGCTCTAGAGCCAGCTGATTTTGACCTACCGGTCATTGATGGCTCAGACATGGACATTGAAAACGCTGAGCACGCAGCCGACGTGACACGGAGCGTTTTATCCGGCACAAATACAGGCCCCCGACTAAACGTCATCCTCGCAAACGCTTCGGTGGCACTGGTGGCTGCGGGCGTCGCGAAAGACTGGCGGGAAGGGGTAGCGAAGGCAAGAGGCTCAATTGAGAGTGGCGCGGCGCTAAGCTGCTTGAGCAAGTTGATAGAAATCTCAAACCGAGACTTGGACTCGCGATCGTGATCCTTGACGAAATCGTTGCTCAAAAACACCGGGATGTCGCTGCACGCATGGCCAAAACGCCCCAAAGCCTGCTTGAAGCCCAAGTGGCTGACCGCGGCACAACCCGCTCCCTATGGCACGCACTAGACCTTGACGGGGTAGGCATCATCGCGGAAATCAAGCGTCGTTCGCCTACAGGTGGGACCTTTGCCCACAACATCGACCCAGCCAAGTGGGCAATAGATTACGCGACGGCCGGAGCCATTGCAGTCTCTGTTCTTACTGACGAGCCTTATTTCGGCGGAACACACGATGACCTACAAAAGGCCCGTGCTGCGATGAATCTTCCGACTATTCAGAAGGACTTCGTAGTCACAGATTTCCAACTTTATGAGGCAGCCGTTACAGGGGCCGATGCGGTGCTGTTAATCGCCGGAATCACACCTGGTGACGAGCTTCGCCACCGCATCGACCTTACCCACGCCCTCCAAATGGAGGCATTGGTTGAAGTCCATACTGACGATGAAGTTGATCAAGCGATCCTAGCAGGGGCGAAGATTATCGGGATTAACAATAGAAACCTAAAGGAATTCACCACCGATCTTGCAGTGACCGAAGAACTCTGCAAGCTAGTCCCTGATGAAGTCCTTGTGATCAGTGAGAGCGGGGTCCATTCACGACATGATGTACAACGAGCAGTTAACGCAGGGGTCAACGGGATTTTGGTAGGAGAATCCATCGTGACTGCCACCGACCCAATTGCACAGATCAAGTCGCTAATAGCTGCCGGCGAGTAGGCCGAACATGCTCATAAAGATTTGCGGCCTGCAAAAACCAGAGGATGCAGCAGCAGCCTCAGAGATGGGTGCCGATCTTCTGGGTGTGGTTTTCGCTCCCTCCAAGCGTCAACAATCACCGATAGACGCACGCAACATCTTTGCAGCTGCTCGCCCCCACTCAGAACGAGTCGGAATCTTTGTTAATGCGACACAAGACATCGTCCAGGAAGTTATAGAACTCTGCCAACTCGATCGTGTGCAGTTCAGTGGAGCTGAGTCGGGGGATTTCTGCGAACATTTCGGCCCGAGGTCCATAAAAACCCTTCGGCTTCCGGACGATCGCGATAGATTTTGCGACTATACAGTTCCTGTCTTTCATCTCGATACAAGCCATGACACTTACGCAGGAGGTACTGGCCAATCCTGGGACTACTCATTAGCTCTCGAGGTGACAAAGAAACACCTCGCCATCCTTGGCGGCGGCCTAACACCAACCAATGTCGCTAAGGCCATCACCTTGGCTCAACCTTGTGGGGTCGACGTCAGCTCCGGAGTTGAAACCGATGGAGAGAAGGATGTATCGAAAATCGAATCCTTCATCTCGGCTGTCCGCACAGCATCATCGGACCACGGGACGGAAGCGTGTCGCTAAGAAGCCTGCTGGTCGTAGCACTAATAGGAGCGACCGTATCTTCCTGTACTCACGGCCTAAAGCTTGACAACGGAAACCCGCAGCTACGACCGATTACACACATTAACTTCCTGTTCACCGATGAACATTCGACCATCGCACTCCCGAACCCAGTAATACAAGAAGAGCAGCTTGACGCGAATGTCCAACCATCTGCAGCATTCCCGTCTACGCCAACAACTCAAATTGCTCGTGCGACAAATGTAACGGCCAAGACTTCTACAGACACAAAATCGCCCCTCGAAAACACGGAATCACGGTTAGGTCCTCCTGAAAACAAAAAGCACGCCCAAGCCTTCGCAATTCCGATAACCGATATTGACCCCTCATTACAGTTGTTCGCACGAGACTCGGATCCACGTCAACACGTTTCTGCCGACCTAGTGACAGCCTCCGGTCTGGTGAGTTATTACCTGACTGGCGCACAACAAGACTCCACAATTACACCAGCGGAAAATCGACCGCTACACGTCGTCCAACGTATTTCCGTGCATAGTGACGACAAAGGTGCATCCATGATGTATGGCCTCCTGAAAAATGAAGCGACGCCGTCATACGCAAAATCCGCAATTGAATTTTTCCGCCAGCCCTATCCCAACTTGGCCGTATCATCACGATCAACAAGTCAATTCAACATATCCGAAGAAAACCACCTCCTCGAAATTCGGATCGATCCGCAGCAACCTGTTCAGGAACGATTGCTCGGACCCGGGGAACCTCACGTGTACTACCTCGTTCTCCGACAAGGAAATGTGACCGCACACATCGAAGTGTTTTATCTCCACGCACAGGCTCCAGACACCGTAGCAATCCTTGGCAAACAGTTTGTACAACGTGTCACAGCCCCCTCACAGCCGGATTCTGGAGCCTAGCCGTGCCCCGCGCCGATGCCGTGCCTGACAACCTGGGATTTTATGGGCCCTACGGAGGACGTTACGTTCCGGAAACCCTCGTCGCAGCACTGGACGAACTTGAATCAACCTTTCAGGAACACCATCAAAGCCCCGCTTTCCTTCACGAGCTAAATGAGCTCCTGACGCTATATGCTGGCCGACCAACTCCTGTCTACTACGCAAGCCACCTAAGTGCCTCTGTCAAGGGCGCCCCTATCTATCTAAAACGGGAGGATCTGGCTCATACAGGCGCCCATAAAATAAACAATGCGCTTGGGCAAGGCCTCCTGGCAAGATTCAGCGGAAAACCGCGTGTAATCGCTGAAACAGGAGCGGGACAGCACGGTGTAGCTTCGGCAACCGTATGCGCCATGCTGGGGCTTGATTGTGTTGTTTACATGGGAGCAGAAGACGTAGCACGCCAAGCCTTAAACGTCGCTCGGATGGAAGTCCTGGGAGCCGAAGTTGTAAGCGTTACAAGCGGTACCTGCACCCTCAAGGACGCTATCAACGAGGCTCTTCGTGACTGGGTAACTAATGTCGACACCACCTTTTATCTCTTTGGCTCCGCCACAGGGCCCCATCCTTACCCAAGAATCGTACGTGAGTTCCAACGCGTCATTGGTCGAGAGGCACTGGCTCAAGTCACCGAACAGAAAGGCCGCCTTCCGAGTCATGTAATTGCCTGTGTAAACGGTGGAAGCAATGCCATTGGAATTTTCGATGCCTTTATCGACGAGCAGTCAGTCGAGCTTGTTGGAGTGGAAGCGGGTGGCCGCGGGAATTCCGTAGGCAATCATGCTGCGACGCTCGCGCTAGGAACCCCCGGCATCCTGCACGGCTCACGAAGTCTGTTATTGCAAAACGATGATGGTCAGGTGTCGACAACCCACAGCGTCGCCGCTGGGCTGGATTATCCGGGCGTGGGCCCCGAGCACGCCTATCTGCAGGAAATTGGCCGAGCCACCTATGTATCGGTCACAGACGCTCAAGCCATGGAAGCCCTGCGACTACTAGCGAAGACTGAAGGGATTATTGCTGCTTTGGAAAGCGCTCATGCTGTGGCTTACGCAGTTGAACTGGCCGCCCAATTAGATCCGGACAACCTTCTTCTTGTAAATCTCTCAGGGCGCGGTGATAAAGACATGGAAACGATCGCCGCCGACCACAAAAGTCGCACATGAATCGCATAGACACCCGATTCGAGTTATTGAAGCAGAACAAACGGATGCTTCTAGCGCCATTTGTAACCGTGGGTTATCCAAACATCGCTATCTCTAGAGACCTTGCACTTGGCTATGTTGAAGCGGGAGCTGACATGCTGGAAGTGGGCGTGCCCTTCAGTGACCCGATCGCTGACGGACCCACGGTGCAAGCAGCCTCCCAAATCGCCTTAGATGGCGGCACTCGCCTCATCGATGCCTTTGATCTGATCGCTGACATACGCGCCAGGACTGACGTTCCGATACTCCTAATGGGTTATGCCAATCCCTTCATGCGCCGTGGATTTCATGAACTCGCGAACGACCTCGCGTCATCTGGGGCTGATGGGCTCATAACACCCGATATCCTTCCAGAACACGCTAAGGTTCTGGAAATGGCGACTGCTGAGAAAAACATACATTTGATTCGTTTCGCTGCCCCCACCACCTCGGCTAAAAGACTAGAGCGTATAGCGGATGGTGCCAACGGCTTCTTGTACTGCGTGAGCGTGGCTGGGGTCACGGGAAGCCGAACCGACCTCAACCCGTCATTACCAGATTTTTTGGCGAGTGTTCGAGGAGTCACCTCAACTCCGCGGATGGTTGGCTTCGGAATCTCCAAACCCCAACACGTTCGTTCGCTGCGGGGAAAAGCTGAAGGGGTGATCGTCGCCAGTGCGTTGATTGACATTGTCCGGTCGAGCCCTGCAAAAACGGCCGTTTCAGCAGCAAGCCATCACGTAAGCGAGCTTGTTGACGCCACGTGATTTGGTTGTTCTGCATCTCGATCTTAATAGCACTCTCGATCTTTGGATTGGTCATCGTTCGAACGGCTTGGACCGTGACTCACCCAAACAGGAACTGGCGGCCGTTGGGCTGGGAAGCTTCGCCGCTAGAACCCAACGAAATGACCTTTGTGTCTGGCGATGGTGTGCTGCTTCATGGCGCGTTCAAAGTTCACCCTCAACCTATGGCCACGGTTCTATGCGTCCATGGTCTAGGAGCCAACCAGTCTGCTCTTGAATGGCGAGCGTATCGACTCTACAAACGAGGATTCTCGGTTTTTTTGTTCGACCTGCGAGCCTGCGGAAGATCGTCGGGGAGCGTCACCACGGGGGGTGTCCGCGAGATGGACGACGTCGTGGCTGCTCTTGAGGAATGCCTTAAGCATCCCGATTTATCAATAGCTCCAATCGTTGCCCTCGCTGATTCCATGGGAGGAACCGCAACACTCAACGTCGCTGCGTCCAGGGCCGAAATCAAAGCAATCTTTAGTGACGCGGCCTTTGCTTCCATGACGACAGCCATTCAATGGGGATTCACAAAACACACAGGGCTGCCAGCGTGGCCCTTCCAAAAACCGGTTGTCCGCCTAGCGGAAGCGCTATCGGGAACGCGAATCCGCGATACATCCGCTTTGGCTACTATCGGAAGCATCACTCCGAGCCATATATATGTGGCACATGGCCTATGTGATTCGGTCGTGCCACCGTCAGACGCTCAACTACTCTTCGATCGAGCTAACGAGCCGAAGCACATCTGGATTGTTCCAGACGCCGGACATGTGGTCGGCGCATACGTCGACCCTGAAGATTATGCAGATCGAGTAGCAGATTTCTTTCGGGACGCCATAAATGACACTGCAAACATGCAGCCCTAGATGGACTCATCCCAACGCTTAGACCGATCATCGCTTTCAAAGTCTGGGGTGCTGTACGCCTCGGACTCAAGAAACTCTTTGAGCTTAGTCAGCGCTACAGTCATCACAAGGTTTGCGTCCTTTGCCGGACTCCGGAAGCCCAAGAAGCCTCCACCCTTTTCATCCAACTGTAGTACCCAATCGACCTCGGTACCGGTTAAAGAGGGCTTAATTTGCACCGTCGCACGATGGGGACGAAACTCCGCATACTTGGACGGAAGTCGATAAGTCAGTACCCGACCAGGTTCAAATTCAAGGATTTCAATTTCAGCTTCTGCTGCACCTTTAATCACGACCTTTGATCCAGCAGTTATCTCACCATCACTTACCTTGCTCAGATCGGTGACTCCCGGAAACCACTTCACAAGCACCGCTTTGTCAGTCCAAGCCTCCCACGCCACATCAGGATCAGTGTGAATAAATTGCTCCGACCGAAGCCCGGACACTACACGTTGCGAGGACATTAACGTTTTCCCCTAAAAAAAAGGCCTTACGCCGATGCCTGCATAGTACGTGCCTGCACCGCCGATGACATCTAGAAGCTCCTTCCGCACAGGTAAACTCTCTGCGGAGGGGTGCCCGAGCGGCTTAAGGGGCTCGTCTCGAAAACGAGTAGGGGGAAACCCCACGTGGGTTCGAATCCCACCCTCTCCGCCAAAACTAAACCTCGCCCCGTCCACCGCTTGCTAGCATCAGCCACTGGAGAGGTCGCATAGTGGCTTAGTGCGCACGCCTGGAAAGCGTGTAGGGGGAAACCCCACGTGGGTTCGAATCCCACCCTCTCCGCCGATGACGAGAAGACTAGTGAGTTAAACGAACGCCATCGTAAAGATCTTACTGACAGCGGTTCGGCTCTTTGATGGCGTTAATGGACAAGCACAGTCCACCATCGCGCTGCTTCTAAATGAGGCCCGGATAGAGACTCTCGGATCCACTGACTTAATGAAACATCCGCAGATGCCGCCGCCACGCATATTCACTATGGTCACGCGTACATCGCACCAAGACCTATCAATGGGCACCCACAGACCACCCGGCACGCCGAGGGACGCTCCCATGAAGAGGTACCTAGTAAGAACGACGAAATGATATGGCCCCAGTCGGCGGGATGAATCTCCGAGCACACTTTGCCCTCCGGCGTCACAACGATTCGCAAACACGGATCTCGAAACACGCTTGGCTTCACGCTGGGTGAAGGATTGTTCGACAGTCGGTTGATAGTGACATCTTCATTACGCCCACGATGCAAGATATGGACAACTTCCCCACGAATCGCAGCTATCTCGGGCCCTCGATCAGCTGCGGGATTTGGCCACATGGACTACGACCTGCAGCTAGTAGAAGCAGGCGTGATTTCAGGAGGCAGGGTTATAACGTGGACGGTGCCCATTCCTAAAGGTGCCGAGATCCTTCCGGTTTATCCAGACAGAATGTTAGTCCATAAAGGTTCAAAACGATAATTAGGTTTAGCCGATACTAATGTTGACATTAGTACCTACTAATACTAATGTTAGTCCGTCCTAACACATGAACGAAGTGCCCGTGACTGAATCAAATACGTTCCGCTTGAATAGGCGCCGACTGCTTGGCTTTTCCGCCGCAAGTCTCTCAACAGCTGCACTCGCAGCCTGCGGAGGTCGACCTGAAGGAACCAGACCATCTTCGGCGGCACCTTCTGCGCCTGCTGAACCACAGATCGTCGAGAAAGTCGTAACTGTCGAAAAGATCAAGGAAGTTCCAGTTGAAAAGATCGTCACCGTCGACAAGATCAAAGAGATTCCGGTCGAAGTCGAAAAACGGGTCGAAGTCGTAAAGACAGCCCAGACGGTAACCCTTTACTCAGGACGTAGTGAAAAGCTTGTCGCCCCCATTCTTAAAGCCTTTGAACAGTCCACGGGTATTGACATCCGGGTCAAGTACGCCAAATCAGCAGCCTTGGCCGCTACGCTTATGGAGGAAGGCGACAGATCACCAGCCGACGTGTTCTATGCGCAGGACCCCGGAGCACTGGGATCTGTCGAGTCCCTTTTGGACAAGCTTCCCGAAGACCTGACAAGCCGGGTGCCAACATGGGCCCAAAACCCCAACGGCTTATGGGTTGGCATCACCGGACGTGCCCGAACAGTCGTCTACAACACCGCAAAGTACAAGGAATCAGATCTACCCGACGACATGTGGGGCTTCACAAAACCCTCATGGAAAGGCCGTATCGGCTGGGCGCCGACAAATTCTTCATTCCAAACCATGGTGACCGCCATGCGCGTATTGTGGGGTGAAGCTAAAGCCGAAGAGTGGCTCCGTGGCATTCAGGCCAACGAGCCGATCGTCTACCCTAAGAACACACCCCAGGTAGCCGCGGCAGGAGCTGGCGAAATCGATGTCGGATTTGTTAACCACTATTACCTGCATCGGGCCCTTGCCGAAAAAGGGGACAGCTTCCCGGCCCGCAATTACCACGTTCGGTCTGGAGGAGCGGGAGCCCTTATCATGGTCTCAGGCGCCGGCATCTTGAAGACCGCCCGGAATCCTGAGCCTTCGGCCAAACTACTAACCTACTTGCTATCGGACAGCACACAAAAGAACTTTGCTTCGACGACGTACGAGTATCCGCTCGTGCCAGGCGTGGCAGAGCACAACGGCGTGACACCCCTAGCTGCGATAAAACACCCCTCCGTTTCCCTCACAGACCTCGCGGACATTAAAGGTTCGCAGGACCTGCTAAGGAAAGTCGGAGCTCTCGCTTAGGTTTATCTTTCCATCGTGCCGCTTACTACATCGCTGGAACGGAGACGTGCGCCCCTCGCCGTGTCCGTTCCGGCGATAGCGGTAACCCTTGTTTTACTCGCACCTATTGCCTACCTCGTTATCCGCGCCGCTGGATCCGCTGATAGCCTGATTCCCTTTCTATGGCGGCCCCGAATTGGTGCCGTTGCGCTTCGAACCTTTGCGCTCGTCGTCTCAGTAACCGTGAGCGCCACCATCCTCGGCACTGCAATTGCATGGTTACTAACCCGAACCAACCTCCCATGGCGACGAGCATGGGTCTTGCTCACGGCAATCCCCCTCGTGATCCCGAGCTTCGTCTACGCACTCGTCATAACCACCGCGCTTAGCCCTCGTGGCCTCGTCCAGAAAATGCTGGAGCCAACTCTAGGCATCACCGAGTTACCCTCGATCTACGGATTCCCTGGGGCTTTCATCTCCCTAACCCTGCTCACCTATCCCTATGTCCTTCTGCCAACACGAGCCGCTCTCACCAACCTCGACCCCGCAATTGAAGAGGCCAGTCGCACATTGGGACGTGGAACATGGAAAACCTTCGTTACCGTAACGATTCCGGCGTTGCGACCGGCCACCGCAGCAGGAGCACTACTTGTCGCACTTTATACGCTCTCTGATTTCGGCGCGGTCTCACTGCTTCGCTGGGAGACTTTTACTTACGCAATCTTCAACCAATACGAAGCTGCCTTCGACCGCGCTCTCGCAGCTGCCCTGTCGCTTGTTTCAGCAATCACGGCCCTCGGCATCGTTGGAATTGAAGGCTGGTCGCGGGGTCGAGGCCGGTACCCCTCCATAGGCCCTGGATCTCCTCGAATCAGCCTCACTCACAACCTAAAACATTGGCGATGGCCCGCAACGGGCATGCTTGCCATTATTTCCTTTGCGACCACACTAGGCCCCATGGCGGTGCTGTCCTACTGGATTGTCCAAGGGGCTAGGGCAGGCGAGTCATTCGGCGATCTCGGGGAACCGCTATTGAACTCTCTGACTACTGCGCTCCTTGCCGCCGCTGCCCTCACGGCAGTGGCCTTTCCACTCGCAGTATTTATCGTCCGTTACCCTGGAAAGCTATCCGCAATGATCGAAAGAACCACATACATTGGCTTTGCGTTACCAGGCATCACGGTAGCAATCGCCCTCGTGTTTCTTGGTGTTCATATCCTGTACCCGATTTACCAAACGCTCCTACTACTCGTCATTGCGTACACAGTCCTATTCCTACCAACCACGCTCGGGTCGATTCGTTCGGGCATCCTCCAATTAAATCCCCGGATTGAAGAAGCGGCGAGAACCCTTGGAAAAACGCGCTTGCAAGTACTACTGAAGGTCACCATCCCACTCGTCCGTGGCAGCATGTTCGCGGGCGCAGCCATGGCTTTCCTGTTAACCATGAAAGAGTTGCCAGCCACCCTCGTTCTAGGCCCAATGGACTTCCGAACACTAGCGACCGTCACATGGGCAGCAACATCCGAGTCATTTTTTGCTAGCGCCGCAGCATCATCACTCATGCTTATCGTGGTAACAGCCATTCCCTTAGCCCTGATAATCTCCCGAGGCCCTCACCAATCAGGCCCTCAGGCCACGCACTAGGCCATCTGAGAAGCTCGAGAAACGCCGTCCCCACCATGCCAATTTCGACCAAAGCCCCGATCTAGAATCCCATCTAGCAACGCCTTACCATCGCGGATGGTGCCGACCTAACGGCACCATCCCCCAAAAATACCCGCTTACTCAGCGCCCCTACACCCAACCGTGCTCAGTAGTGATTGGAGCTCCATTGGGTTGGTACGTCCAGTCAAGACCCGACTCCAAAACGACCTCTTCCCGCGTTATGGCCGATTCCTCAGCCGCAAACAAGATCTCCATGATTTGCCGACCGTATCGACCACCAGTTGCCGGTTCAATATCCTTCTCGATCGACTCGGCAAACGCCTTCCACTCGTTTGTCATCGGAGCTGGAGGATCCTCAAACGGTCGCTCCTCCCACTTGTCACCTTTCCCAACCCGTACGTACTGTTCCCCGTGCTCGCTAAAACGCAGGCTGCCATTGGCACAAATAATCTGGCACGAATAGTCAGGCCCACCATCCGCATACCCAACAGAAACTGCGACACCCGCCGTGCCATTTTTGTATCGAATAAACGCGGTCGCAGAATCATCTCCCGCCTGATAATGCGCTCGAGTGCCGATAGAAGCAGAAACAGACATAGCCTGAGAGGCCATCATCCACGTCAACCTGTCCACCACATGAACACCGTTACATATCCACATCCCACCACCGTGATAGCGGCTTCGATACTGTGGCCTCCTCGATTCAATTGTCCAGTTCTTGGACATGTAGCAGACCCCGGTAATCACTGGGCCCAGTTCACCTGAATCAAGAATCGCCTTCGCCGCAAGACTGGTACCGTAAAAATGCTGGCTCAACCCGACCATGAGCTTTCGCTTGTTCGCACCAGCAGCAGCAATCATGTCGTCGCACTGTTCCAGGCTCAGCGCCATCGGCTTTTCAACTAATACGTGCTTACCCGCATTCAGCGAGTCAACCGTCAAACGATGATGTAGTTGATGACCAAGCACCACGGCAACCGCATCAACCTCATCATCAGCGAGCAACTCAGTATGGGAGCTGTACCCCTTAGGGATACCGTAGGTCTCCATGTATTGCTTTCGGGGCTCTTCAAACAAATCAGCAACCGCGACGATCTGCACATCATCGAGGGTGGCGATGGCATCACAATGGGATCTGGCAATCCCCCCTAAACCGATAATTCCGACGTTCAACACGGTATCCGGTCCTTCATTACAGCATGACAATTCGGCACCCCAGCCTAGGCGATTCCGTGAAGTGACGAAAATTCAACGACCGCCGTCGATCACCCCTCAAGACCAAGATCACGATTAGCAGCGTCCTGAAACACACTCAACGACCCATCCCGAACATCGGACAGCTGCACGACCTGACGAGACTCGGAAGATTCATGCACCGCCATCACCAGGGCTACCGCCGTGAGACCAGTCGCCGCATCAACCTCAAGAACACCCTCCCCATCAATAGCATCGAGCAATTCCGCTAACTCCATCGCAATCAACTTCAAGTCCGCCGAGCCTCCTACACCCAC
>CAZFVB010000005.1:12626-50077 GCA_964522375.1 uncultured Chloroflexota bacterium | reverse complement strand
CATCGCCATATGTCGCCAGCCGTTCCCCACCGAAAAACTTGGCAGTCCGATCATCCAGACGGAAATCAGGAACCAGGGCCAACACCTCGTCATCGGTACATGGTTCCTGCGATGTCCCTAGAAAAACTCCCAATGGCCGTCCCGAGCGAACCCCGGGAAGATCAATTTGACCGGAGCTCCCGACAACACTGAACCTCTGCAATCCAGGCCCTTGTGCCGCCATATCACACACCCACTGGCCAACGGCCCCACTGGCATATTCGAGGGTAGCCATCAGCACATCTGGCGCATCCGCTTCCTGACTGTCGGGATAAGTCTCGGAATAATGTTCATGGAAAGGTTTGACGTGAGCTCCACGAAAACTCCTTTGCGGCTCACGCAATCGAACCTGTCCATATACATGTTCGATGGAACCACCCATATACATTTGCAGGTCCGCGTTGTGCACACCCATTTCAAGCAGAGGACCACCTTGACTTCGCTTGTATTGCCATCCCCCGGCTATCGCGCTCCGACCACCGCTGAGCGAGTAGTCCAGCAGACTCCGAACGTCACCGATTACAGAAGCACCGATCAGGGCCCGCATTAGCCGTGCAACCGGATCGCGACGATAGTTTTCAGCAATCGAGAGCAACCGTCCATGCTGAACTGCCGCCGCACGCATTTTCCTACATGCCAAAACAGTCGGAGCCATAGGCTTTTCGCACAGAACATGTAACCCAGCTTCTGTTGCGGTCCGAACAATCGGTAAATGTGCCGACGCAACGGTCACCACGTCGGCCACCTGAAGCTCCTCCGTGTTTTCAAGCGCCATCTCAAGAGTTGCAAAGGATGTCGGCCGCACCCCGAGTAAATCCTCGGCCTCTCCAGCCACGAATTCCGCCCGCTCAATCGCGGGATCAACCACAGCCGCTAACTCAAAGCGACCCGGTTCATAGGCCAGTAATGTCCGGTAGGCACGAAGATGTCGTCTTCCCATACCGCCACACCCAACAAGCACAAGCCGGCGAGACATAGCGCCCCCCAAGAGCAATCAGGCAAACCGCGCCATTCAAAAGTCACATGATCCAAAGGGTCAGTCAACCAGAACTATCTCTCCATAGTTTCTCTCGACCTAAACCTCTCAAACTCCCCGGCAATATCTGCCTCCAAATGATCCCCATCGTGAACAACAAACCGAACTGACTGATCGAGAGGGGCATCCACCGCGACCGTCACCGGTTGCAACCGCATGGTGCTAACCATTAAAGAACCGTAATCACGAACCATCCATGGCGCCCCATCGAACGATGCATCGGGCAACACGCCAATCCCAGCGGTCTTTCCAAACGCGAGCGCACCGTGCGCATCAACCCAGTCCGCAGTCTGGTCAAAAATTTCAGCTTCGTTAGTTCGACCTTCAGAATCTTTAATGGCTCCACCTTGAGAGACATGCAAACGGTCCGACAATCGGACTCCGAAAAAACTGTGTTTTGTCGGGCCGATAGTTACAAGATCAGGATCTTTCACCGGCTGGGCCCCATCTCTATCAGGACCAACTGCCGTGGCACCACGACTCCCGCCAGGCAGAAGTTGCGAGCGGACAGTCAACACGTTCGCCATTGCCCCCGGCTGCACATCGGTCGTACGGGTCTCCACTAACAAAAGCCTTCCGACCGGATCACTGAAATCTGGCTTTCCTCGCCACTCAAGCGTCTGTCGTACCTGGAGATGGCTCGACGCTACCTGCTCCCACGACACGGCAACTTCGGTGATCGCCCCTGGAACTCGCCCCCCGTATGTGGACTCGACGTAAAAGTTGTACCCATTCACCAACTCGGCCGCGACCCAAATAGAACGATGGTGCGGATGGTCAACCGGAGTTTCGTCCGTTACGGCCTGCCCGGAAGGGGTGAACACCGGATAGAGGTAATTTCGAGTCGCACCCTGATTAATCGCGGTAATAAACCGCCCATTCCAGAGAATCCTTCGTCGCCCCTCTTTGACGTCAACCTCGAATTCAGCCACTGCCCACACCTTTCAGCTAATGTTCAAAACCGTTGCATCCATCGAAGTAAGTCGTCACCCACTCCCTCCCATCCAATCTCGAGATTAGGCATATGACCACGTTGCTGGTAAATACTCGCCACTACGTGGTAACGCCGAGCGATCCTACGGGTAACCCACGGACTGATCACTGGATCGTTGTCACCCCCTCCCACGTAAACAGGACAACGGATCCGACCACGACTTACATGAGGAGGCCAGAAGGCGAGTTGCCGAGCCACCTTTCGAGGCTCTGGAACAGCGCTAGTCCTCAACTGGTCTCGTTGTTCGGCGTTAAGCCGTTCGTGAAAAACCTCACTACCAAAGGCGGTCATCACTTGCCGAGCAAATGGCCTGCCCATAAATCTCTTGGCTGCAGGAAGCACAAATGACGGTCTAGGTATCGCCGGAATCCCTCGAGGAGGAGCACTACACAGCAACGCTAGGCCGGAAGCATCACAAGCTGCCGCAGCCATCTGCGCCAAGAGTCCGCCCATGCTGTGACCGACCAGCACCGCACCACCAAGAGCCCGCACTGCCATGGCGACATCTTCTGCATAATCCTGAAGACAGAGATCGCGAAGAGGCCGTCGATCAGCTCCAGGATGATGGTGGCGCAGCCAGACCGCATAGGTTGTATACCCATGGCCAGCCAGATATGGTCCAAGCTTTCTCCAAACATGTGCACCAACCCACACACCGTGCACGAGAAGCAGCTTATGCGGCTCCTCGGCCCCTATTGCCCTCCACCGAAGGGCCCTCAGGGGCCCGACGGACACCACATCTTCAGTCTGCGTCGGGGAAAGAATATCGCCCAGCATATATTCGTTCAGCCAGCTACCGATGAGCCGGCATAGCCGCAGCATCAGCCGCAGTCGCCAAAACGTCCGTCACCTCGCCGATGTCATCATCAGTAACCTGATGGTGAGTAACTAGCCGCAACATATCGCCCCGAGGCGCACCAACCCCGATACCCTCTGCAGCAAGCAGATCCACCCACCGCGTAATATCAATCTGGCTGGAATCCCACGCCACAAAAACCAGATTTGTCTGAACAGGAGACACAAGTCGAAGACCAGGGAGATCTTCTATGACATCTCCCAATAGACGAGCTCTTCGATGATCGTCACCCAACCGAGCCGGCCCATCCCGTAAAGCAATTAGACCAGCAGCAGCCATCACACCGGCCTGCCGCATACCACCCCCAACGAGCTGCCTCGTTCGGCGCGCCTCTGCGATTAGATTTTCATCACCTACGACGATGGAGCCAAAGGGCGCTCCCAGTCCCTTGGAAAGACAAAACTGCACAGTGTCCGTCCCCTGAGCGAGGTCGCTAACGGGCACTCCCATCGCCGTTGCCGCGTTGAATATCCTCGCACCGTCAATGTGCAGTCGAAGATCGTGTTCATGGGCCAAATCAACGAGACCCGCCAACACGTCAGGACCCCACGCCACACCCCCACGCCTATTGTGAGTGTTTTCTGCCCATATGATCGCGGGCTTCAGCGAATGGGTAGTCACAGGCTCCAGAAAAGGTCGTACCGCGTCGGCAGTCAGTACACCCTCCGTCGGCACGGGGATCAAACTACAGCCAGCCAGTGAAGCAAAACCGCCGGCTTCAGCAAGGGAAACGTGTGACACCGGATCAACGACGACAGAATCGCCTCGCCCGACCAGCGTCAACATGCTTACCAAGTTCCCCATAGTTCCACTCGACACAAAAAGTGCAGCTTCCTTCCGAAACATTTCAGCTGCCATATCCTCGAGACGACGTACGGTCGGATCTTCCCGAGCCTGGTCATCACCAACCTCAGCCTCAGCCATAGCAGCACGCATATCAGCGGTGGGCACAGTCTGAGTATCGCTGCGAAGTTCAATTCGAAACGGCGGCACAGTCACCTCCAAGAACACAGTCCTGCAACATTCTAAGCCGACCCAGCCAGTAGCCAATGCTAAGTACACGCAATGACCAGGCCAATTGACCTGATCACATGCGCATGCCACCATCGATATGAGGTCGCGCTAGGCGGGGAGCCAGCGGTGCCCTGTTTCCGCAATCCGCTATAGCGGGCCGAATCCCCGCCCGAGGGCCGTTCGTGGCGTGTCTGCCACGCGAGCCTAGTGTTGAACGCCGGGCCTCGTGCGACGAAGGACTTCCAATCCCGTCAGGTCCGAAAGGAAGCAGCGGTACGAAGCACCCCTCGGGCGCCGCGAGTCCACCTGGCCGGAGCTAGCTCACGTGTGTAAGGCGCCGGGAACCGGGGCGACGGCGGGTGCGCGGCCTCGTTCAGCAGTGCCTAGCCTTCACTTGTGCGGATCTGCTTAAGCAGCAGACGCACGCCCGAAGGCCTGTGCAACCCGGCGTTCAGCCTGGGAACCCGCTACCCACTAACCATCCGGGAATACGCCGAAGCGACCGCACCTAGAACTCCGACCTCCTCGCCAATCGACCACGGCACGACCCGCAACGAAGAAACCGTGCTTCCTAAGCCATGGTTGCTTACGGTTTGCATGATGGGATCAAGAAGCAGGGCTCCCGCATTAGCGATTCCTCCACCCACCACCACCAACTCCAAATTGACCAGATGAGCCATACTGACAATTCCGAAGCCCACAGCTCGGCCAGCACGGTCAAGGGCCGCAACACACAACTCATCCCCATTAACCGCAGCCCGGACCACGTCCCGCCCACTAAGAACACCATTTTCAACCCCTTCACTAACAAGGCTGGTTTCTCCAGAAGAGATTTGGGAGACCACCCAAGCAACAATGTTGGGGCCTGAAGCAATCTTCTGGATGCAGCCCCGATTACCGCACCGACAAAGAGCACCTTCGAAATCGACAGTCATGTGACCAAACTCGCCCGCAGTGCCGTAAGCGCCCCGCCAAAGTTCTCGGTTCAGGATGAGCCCCCCTCCAACCCCGGTGCTTACAGTTATGTAAAGCATGTTCGCTATGCCACAATTCTTGCCATACCGAAACTCGGCAAGCGCAGCAGCATTCGCATCTTTTTCAAGAAACACGGGAACCCCAAGGGCCGCGGAGATTCGATCAGCTAATCGAATATCGATCCAACCCGGCAAATTCGTGGGCGCTTCATGAATTACTCCAGCTATCGCGTCAAGAGGTCCAGGAGCACCTACACCTACAGCCATGAGGGAACTTTCATAAATATTTGCCTGCGCCAGCGACCTCCGGATCATTGACACGATTCGACCGATGACCGATTCCGGACCAGAACTAGGTTCCGTAGGACACGTCACAAAGCCAGCTGTGGATCCCCACTGATCAACTACAGCAACTCGAATATTCGTACCCCCAAGATCGACACCAGCAACGACCCGAACATCCTCAGCACTCATTGCGACCACCTCGACAATTCCACATCAAGTTCACCTGCACCCCGCGGGTGTCGCACGAACAGGAAGTATGTTCCAAACCAGACCGCAGTACTGAACGACACGCACATGCCAGAAGGACCTCTAGCCTCACAAATCCCTAAACGAAGCCAGACCATGCCCATAGTCTCCTTCAAAATTTCAGCGTCATAAAACCCACCATGAGTTGGCGCATGACCGTCACACTGATTACAGCGCGCGGAACATGTCCCCTCCGGAAGAATGGAAGACCTACCAAAAACACTGTCTTCTGTTTGGTTTTGGAGAACGACGTGAAATGTCGACCCGACCGGCTTGGAGACCTGCAATGACACCGATATGATGGGAACCACCCCGTCCATTGGAGTCAGCGGTGACCGAGTCACCCTCACCTTCGGTCCAAGCGCTCTACAACCGCTACAGACCTCAGCATTTCAATGAACTTGTCGGACAGCAGCACGTCGTACAGACGCTCCAAAACGCGCTAGCGCAAAACCGCCTTAGCCATGCATACCTTTTTTCGGGCGAACGTGGCACCGGAAAAACAACGGCTGCAAGGCTCTTGGCGAAGGCAGTGAACTGTCTAAAAGGGATCCAAGCCGAACCTTGTGACACTTGCGCTCACTGCCAGGCAATCGCAACCGGTTCCTTTCTAGATCTACATGAGTTTGACGCAGCCTCCCACAGCAGGATCGAGCAAGTGAGAGAGTCGATCGTAAATGTTGTTCACCTCTCACCAAGTTCCGGCCGATACCGAGCCCTGATCATCGATGAAGTGCACCAGCTATCCACCGCGGCAAAGGACGCACTGTTAAAGACGCTAGAAGAACCACCGCCGCATGTCCTTTTCGTCCTTGCAACCACAGAGACCCATCGAGTGCCAGCCACAATACGGTCACGGACCCAGCACCTTACCTTCCGACGGATCTCACAACTCGACCTCTCAGCTCGCTTGCAAACTATCGCGGAAGCTGAAAGCACAGAAATAGAGGATGCGGCTCTAGAAATCATCACTAGAAATTCTGGAGGCAGCCTCCGAGACGCAATAAGCCTCCTTGATCAAGCCATTGCCTTCAGCGACAACACGATTACCGGAGAATCGATCAACAGAATGCTCGGCCTAACCAGCCGAGATGCCGTGGTCAGCCTCGCAAGCCACATGTTAGATGGTGATGCAGCGGCCGGACTCCAAGCGCTTAGGGAAGCCGTCGACAACGGCACCAACCCCAGCACCTTACGCCAACAGTTGATCGACTTGCTTCGAGATGCCCTCGTCCTACATACCAGCCCAGATGCAACCCGCATACGTCATCTCACAGACGATGAATCCTATGGACTTCACGAATTAACCTCCCGAACAGGATTACCGCAGATCGTCCGCTCTCTCGAGGTGTTAGCAGAAACTGACCCTCCCTCTCGAGGCAGTGCCGACACCACGCTTGCGTTGGAACTGGCATTTGCCCGGTGTGTCATCGCTGGGACAAACTCAATAGAACATTCACCCACTGGTGCCGAGGCGGAACCAACCACCCAGAACCCTCCTACCTCACCACCGCAGATTGAACCTTCCAACCCCGAATCTGCCGAGACTTCCAAACCCAGCAGGCCTACACCCTCACCGCAACCTGAACCTGGCGAGCAAGCCCAGGATCCAACAGCAACGTTGTCTATAAAAGAAATTGAAAACCGAAGGGATAAATGGACATCCATTATCTTCCGTGAATCCCGAGCCATCGCCCCGTATGTGGGGGAAGCAGAAGTTCTCAGCTTCACTGAAAACGTGGTCACCCTCGGCTACCGCAGTGAGTTCATGTTGGATCGCGTCGAACGTGACGATGCTAAACACTTAGTAAGCAAGATCCTTTCACAAGAATTCGGTGTCGCCCTTAAAGTAAGGAACGTACTGCACACAGAAGCCCGTTCAGAGCTTCAACAAAAAACACCTGTTCGGCAGGAAGATGACCCAGTGGTTCGCGTAGCTATACGGGAATACGGGGCCACGCCTACCCCGAACGACAAAAACGAGGGAGAGTAATCCATGTCGATGGGTATGTTTCGGAAGTTCCAGCAAAAGATGGAAGCGATCCAGGAAGAGCTAAAACAGATGACAGTCGAGGGCACCGCAGGCGGAGGTGCAATCACCGTAATTGCGACAGGAGACCAACGGATTGAAACCATCACAATCGATCCCTCAGCGATTGACCCGGACGACGCAGATCTTTTAGCGGATATGGTGACATTGGCCGTCAACGACGCACTGGAGCAATCGCAAGAACTCGCCAAGAACAAGCTCGGATCCGTCACCGGCGGCCTGAACATTCCAGGGCTCAGCTGATACGTGGCGGAACCGCTTCCGCGCTCGATTCGTCAGCTAATCGGCGAATTAGCTCGGCTACCGACGATAGGGACAAAAACAGCCCAGCGCCTAGCATTTTTTCTCGTTCGCAGTCCCGAAAGCCAGGCACTAAGTCTTGGACGCGCCGTCGCTAGCCTGCATGAGGGAATCACCACCTGCGAACGATGCCGTAACTTCGCAGACGAAAACCCATGCTCCATTTGCAGCGACGATACCCGCGAGAACGACGCTCTCTGCGTGGTGGAAGAACCGCTGGACCTTGTCGCAATCGAAAGTTCTGGCGGCTTTAACGGGCGTTATCACGTACTGCACGGCGCGATCTCACCTCTCGACGGAATTGGGCCAGACGACCTGACGATAAACCTCCTCATTGATCGAGTTGAACGTGAAAACCTACTGGAAGTCATCGTGGCCACAAACGCCACGATTGAGGGAGACGCTACTGCAATGGAAATTCGACAACGTCTGGCCGACCGCAATATCCGGGTGTCCCGTCTCGCTCGAGGACTCGCGACCGGCGGGGATCTTGAATACGTAGACGCAGCCACGATCACGATGGCACTAGAAGGTCGCCGGGACCTTTAGTTGCCTAAAGCTTCTGCACAGTTGCGATGGCTGGGTCATTCAGCCTTTCTCCTCACCACGCCCGACCGAATCACCTTGTTAATCGACCCGTTTGATGCACATTTGGGTTATCCAATTCCACAACTTCCATCAATCGACGTTCTGGCCGTGACCCACGAACACCACAATCACAACAACATTGAGATTGCCAGCGGATCCCCGACAATCATCCGTGGACTCAGCACGAACGGGTGGAACCCACAACATTTCACATACCAGGACCTTTCAGTAACCGTAGTCGCGGGCGCTTACAGGGACAGGTCTAGCGGTCGCACGGGTGGACGCACAGCCATTCTGTCAATTGAGACAGGTGGAGTTAGCGTTCTCCATATGGGTGACTTAGGACATGAACTGGACGTCAACCTCCGTGCCCAATGCAAAGATCACTCAGTGGCCCTAGTTCCAATCGGTGGGAAGAGCACCCTTAATGGCCAAGAAGCAGCTAATGTCGTCGACTCGATAAACGCTGACATTTCCATTCCGATGCACTACAAGAATCCGGTAGCGCCAAACTCTCCATTAGCGCACCTTCATGAGAGCGGCTTCTTAAACAACAAGCTTGTTCGCTATCTAGAAACTGACTGCCTCGACCTTACTGGCAGCCGACCACCATCTGGCACTGTCCTAATCCCACGCCTAGCGCCAGTTACGGACGCTAGGCGCTAGCAGCAACAGGTGGACGACAAGTCACCGAGAGATTCGTGGTCAAGTCTTCGAACGGAGCCTCACGCACACCGCCAACCTGGACAGACTTGACCAAGGCACCAACTGTCATCGGCTGTCGGTCATAGCATCGAAGGGCCACACGCCACGTGAGGGTCACACCAGCTCGCAATCTCTCAGGGACCCACGTCATCGTCTTCGCCACTCTCGCTGTCGGAGCAATCTCACGCCCTTCAGCATCAACAGTGGCAGCTCTCGTAGTCGGGCCAGAGTCCCTATCCGCGCCGGCGTTAGCCGGAAGGGTAAGCCTGGGCGCGAGCAATACATCGACCAAGCCAACGTTTGTCACCGTTAGAACAATATCGGTACGACTAGGGCCTACTTCCTTGGGTTGCATACCCAACTTGAGCTCTGGCCGGGAAAAGTCTTCTTGTTTCATATCGGTCGATGCTGTGCAAGCTATCAAAAAACCAACACTCATCACTGCAGCTCCGACCAAGCAAGCAGCACGTGCTGACTTATGAAGACGAGCGATGGTCACCATAACGTCGATCGTATTGCAGAATGTTTCATGAGATGTGTCGCAACTAATCAGCAGGCTTAAAACATACCAGTATGAACACGCGTCGCCCTTTAATGTTGATGAATAAAGGCTTCCGCGCACAAGCCGTACCGGGAATTGCCGAGGTGAGCCTAGAGCGACCGTCACTAGTTATCTTTCTCGGCGTACTAGTAGTCATCGCCCTGGTCACGACCTCTCCGATCGCATACTGGCTGCTATACGCGCTTGGCTCAGTTATTGCGGTCTCCTACTTTTGGACCCGCCACACTGCCTCTCGATTGAAACTGTATCGACGGCTACGCACACAACAACTCTCGGTCAACGATGACATGGAAGAACAGTTTGAGCTCATCAATGACAGCCATCTTCCCATCCTGCTTGCCGAAATAACTGACCATTCCGATCTCCCTGGTTATCAAGCCTCTATTGTTGAAAGCCTTGGAGCACGCCAGGCAAAAAGATGGCGATGCATTCGAAAAGCCATACGGCGCGGCCTTTTCCGACTCGGCCCGACAGACATACGTGTCGGGGATCCCTTCGGAATTTTTTCGTCCACTCAACGAGTCGACGAATACAACACCATCGTGATTTACCCACCCGTTTCGGTTATGTCTGACGTGATAATCCCAACCGGCACGATGACCGGAACCTCACGATCGTCGACCCGCACGCAACAGATCACGTCTGATGTTCGTGGCGTTCGAGACTTCCAGACGGGTGATCCACTACGGCGAATTCACTGGCCATCAACAGCACGCCGAGGCCAACTTCTTGTAAAAGAATTCGATCTCGAAGCCTCCACCAGTGTGTGGATTGCATTAGATCTAGACGCATCAGTGCAAGCTGGTGAAGGGGAAGCGTCCACCGAGGAGCACGCCGTCAAGATAGTCTCCTCCATCGCTCACCAATTCATCCGCGATAACAGGGCCGTAGGCTTTACAGCCTTTAGTCGAGGAACTCGGCACCTTGTCGAACCCCAAAAAGGCCTCAAGCAACTGTGGCGAATCCTTGAGACATTAGCCCTTGTAAGAGCTAGCAGCGAGATACCTTTCGACCAGTTCCTTCGAGCAGCACAGCATGGATTTGATCGTGGAACAAGCCTTGTCGCTATTTCCCCATCATCAAGTCCGCTGTGGATAACAAGCCTCACCGAATTTGCGCATCAATCTATACACCCGTTAGCGATCGCAATTGACGCGTCTTCTTTTGGGGCACAACCGTCGAACACAAACCTGCAGGCACAAGGTGCAGCCAGCGGGATACGGATCGTGCCAATTACAAAAGGAACGAATTTTGAAACTATCGGATCCGCAGGGTACGCCCGGGAAGACTTCGAGCGGTCCTATCTTCGACCGGGGACAACGCCGAAATGACTGAGTCATGAGTGTTGCCGCGCTGCCCAGCTCCAACGAGCAGCCGAGTACGGGCCGACTATCTCGATCGATGGCAGTAACCGTCACACTCGTCCTCATCATCACGCTGGCTCCTCTCGCAAGCATCCACTCGGTCGACTGGGCACCAGGAACACTCATCCTTTTTCCGATTGGAATAACGGCAGTCGGATTGGCCTCCGTCCTTGCACGATCCAGACTTCGCTCCGTCTGGATCATCGTGATCGGAGCAATCACTAATTTAGGCGTGGCATTTATTGTCGCGTCAGAAGCCCTTCCCGGCCCCATTGACGCCGTCCGAAACTTCGCAGATTTATTCGGCTCCACCATTCAATGGGTGAGGCAACGCGAGGCGGGAGAACTTTTCCAAGAGCAACCACTAACATCGGCCCTTACGGAAAGTGGCCGGTTACTGACCGATATGGTGTTCCGGCTTGAAGCCTGGGTCCAAGCCGCGCTTGCTCTCCAGGTGAGCCGGGACAACATCATCTTTATTTTCTGGATGACGCTGGCAGCCTGGGCCATAGGTTTCACAGCTGCGTGGGCTGCCCTCCGCCTAAACAATGCCTACCTTGCTGTCGCACCCGCCCTGTTAGCCATCGGAATCAACATCACATATGTCGGCACCGACTGGGAGCCGTTCGCTATCTTCCTATTTGCAAGCTTGGCTCTTGTGGTTCATACACGCATGGTCCGGCTTGAAACTAAATGGGCCACGACCGGCATCGACTATTCGGACGAATTAGCCCCAAACCTTTTCATCGTAAGTGGAGCACTGATTTCGTTGATAGTAGTGCTTTCAGTGGCACTTCCCAGGGCCCAAGGAAACCCCGTGGCCGAAGCCTTCTGGACCTATCTTGGAGATGGTTGGGGCAATGTAGAAACAGGCATCCAACGAGTCTTCGGTGGCGTTTCAAACCCTGAAGGCTCATCAGCACCCGGACGTGCATCGTTAAGCCTATCGGGCCCTGAACCGCTCACTCGCAGCGGATCACTGCTCATAGCATCTACAGAGCCTTCCTATTGGCGAGGACAAACATTCGACGTCTACACGGGTAGAGCCTGGCGAAGCTCCCACGGAAAACTCGCAAGCCGGCGAGCGAATGAACCAATCACGGATTCCGTGCAACTAAAATCTCGCCTACCATCACGCTCCAACATTGAAATCGTCGAATCAAACTCAAGCCTCTTATACGCTCCCGGCGACACGTTACGGATCAATAGACCCTACCGAGTTCAGGTTAGCCGCAGTGATGGACCGATAGACGATTACGCCTCAATCCGCTCAACCCGTCGTGCGGGTCAACGCCTGATTTACTCTGTCGACACCACGCTTGCAGCCGCCACGATTGACCAACTCCGGAACGCACCCACGAAATACCCTGATTGGATCGACCGTTACCTCGAACTACCAGACCTTAGCCCAAGAGTCGCTGAACTCTCCTCCCGCCTCTCCAAGGCTGGCACAACCACATATGACCGAGCCCGAGCAGCTGAGTTTTTCATGCGACGCTTTCCATACTCACCGTCTGCAAGCCCACTACCCGAAGACCGCGACGCTGCAGATTTCTTTCTCTTCGACCTCCGACAGGGACACTCTTCCCTAATTGCCTCGACAATGGTTGTCCTGGTTCGTTCCATGGGAATTCCAGCCAGGTTAGCCCAGGGATTCACCCTCGGGATCTTCGACCCCTCAACCCAACGCTACTTCGTTACTTCCGAAGACTCCCACACTTGGGTCGAGGTCTATTTCCCTTCATACGGATGGGTCCTTTTCGAACCGTCAGGATTTCGGGTCCCATCGGTGCGAGGTTCTGCATTGGATTCCTCAGCCAACACCAACCCGGACACACAGAGCACGCGCACCGACCTTACCGACATAGACGATTTCCTTGATGAACTGTCTGCTCTAGGGCCAAACGATTTCCAACCCCTTAAACCACCTGCCGACACAACAGGAATTCACTCCATTTTGAACAACCTGGAAAGCGCACCTCGTATTTTGATCACACTTGGATCCTTCATAGCCGCGGCTGCTGTCACGCTTCTCACCTGGTCAACACTGCGGGATTTATTTCAAGGTCCTAAAGCATCCATAGCCCGGCATTACAGCCGAATGGTCCGAATGGCCCATCGTGCTGGGTACAATGACACGATTGGATTTACACCGGCGGAGCTCGGGAAAAGCCTTGGCACTCAACTTTTTCCCCCTAGCCCGACTGTCGACATGAATGACGTCTACCGGGAACCAACACCGCCCGAAATAATCGCGGACCTTTATGCTCGATCCCTCTACGGACAACAACACGTGTCACGAGCAGAGCGAAAGCTGGTGCACGACGCGTGGAAACGTGTTCGGCTCCGATTAGTTCGGCAGCGCATTCGCATGACTGGTCGCAGAAACCGACTCTACAGGAACTAACTTATGGAACTCGCGAGCATTCGAGACATTGCAGTAGTCCTTCTGGCTACCGTGATGCTCGTTACTACAATGGTGCTTGTAATCACCGGGGTTTTTGTCTGGCGACTTATCGCGGCCATCCGTGAAGACATAGCCCCTATTTTCGGAGCTGTCCGTGAAACCGCTGACAGTGTGCGCGACACCGTGGATACCGTTGGGGATTCCGTTAAAGAAAGCGCCCAACCTTCAGCAGGCATCATCAGACTTGCACAGACACTGTTCCGAGTAGCCACAGGTCGAAAAGAGTAGTCGAGCATGACACTAGCTTGGATCATAGTTGGATCAGTGATTGGCTTGGTGGTTGGAGGCACTCTAGGCACTCTAAACGCTCCCAAACCGGCACAAAACATTATTGATGCGCTGCCCGAACAACTCCGGAAAATCAGAACCGAAGCTGAACAAGCTGCCTCTATGAAACAGAAAACACGCAAAAAACCAGACGGTCCTCGCGGCCGCGGTAGACGACGGCGAAGAGGGCGCCGACGCCGAAACCGCTGATGGAAACAGTTCGAGATATCGCAATAATCGTTCTTGTTATCCAAGCCTTGATTATCTGGCTGGCCCTGCTGGTGTGCGGAATCTTGTGTACCGTATTCATCATCGAGAGTACTGTCACGATCCGACGTCTTTTACGCCGGGCTTCAACCCAGACCAGAGCATTTGGGGAGCAAGTAGACCATGTGATCGACAGGAAAATATTGTCGCCTATTGCTCGTTATGAACGAGGCCGCACCCAAATCAAGGCATTTCTCGAAAACATCCGCAACGGCCTTGAAGATATTCGGGGTTCAGCAAAACCACCCAACAGTGGATAACACGACCGTCACTCAAACCACCATTTCTGCACCACTAATCCCATCCTCGGCCATCTCCGAACGCGTTGGCCAACTAGCCAGCAGTATTTCGGAAGCGTACGCGGAATCGGAACCAATACTTGTCCCCATCCTCCATGGCGCATTTGTCTTTGCCGCAGACCTTGTACGAGCCATCCAAATACCCGTCTCGATTGACTTTCTGGCGATACGTTCCTATGCGGGTCAAGCCTCCACTGGCGGAGTCCAAATCCTTAAGGATCTCGAGAGGGACATTAAGGATCGAGATGTTCTCATCATTGAAGATATTGTGGATTCAGGCCAAACCTTAACTACGATCATCGACATGCTTTCGGCTCGTCAGCCTCGCACGGTTGAGGTCGTCACGCTCCTCAACAAAGAGATCCGTCGGGAAGCGAATATAACGGCCCGTTGGATCGGCTTCGAAATTGAGGACCGCTTTGTGGTCGGATATGGGATGGACTTAGACCACCGATACCGAAACTTGCCGTATATTGCAGAGGTCACGACGCCTCCGCTCCATCACCCCAATTAGCCCATGCCTACCGCAACTGTTGACAACCGGAAAATATCCATGGATTTCCGGGGCGTGGGAACCGATCAAATACTCTGGATTCATGGCGTAGCGTCAGGGTCCAGTGTGTGGGACCTGGTGACCCAGAGCCTCCCGGACAACTGCCGTGCTATCACCATCGACCTCCCGGGGTTTGGAAGTAGCGAACGTGGAGAATTTTCGGGGGACATCGAAGATGCAGCTACCGTGGTCCACAAAGCCTTGCACTCCATCGGTCAAACTGAGCCGCTCTTCCTCGTCGGACATGGCTATGGAGGCCTCGTTTGCCTAAGTCTTGCGTCCAGATTTCCAAGTCACGTGAATCGCCTCGCCCTTGTCAGCACCGCAGGATTTGAGCGAGACCCCGTAGCGCTTCTAAGTCGCCTTGCAAGCCTTGAGCAGAACGACTGGGATAAGGACAAGGCAAATGGGTGGATACGCGAGGGACTCGCCGAGATCCCCGCAGACAATCAGCTTGACTCTCTCTGTGAAGAGATGGCACGAGTCGACCAAGACCTAATTGCGAGTTGCCTTCATCATCAAGCCAGCAAGGTCTTACTGGAGACCGCCGATTCGATCGGAAGTCCAACTCTCCTGATTCGTGGCTCAGAAGATACGGCTGTCGGGCCCACCGACATCCACCTTCTCAAGACAAGGCTCCAAAACGTCGAAACCGTAACGATCGACGGGGTCGGACAGCAACCCGCCCTTGAAGCGCCAGACGAACTACGCATCGTGATATCCCGCTTCTTTAACCTCTAAAAACATCAGACCGTGCTAGCCTGCCGGTCCCGACGTCGATTAGCGATGGATACCGACACATGAAATTCGTCCGTTACGACTCACCTGCAGGTCCAGCGTTCGGTGCGCTTAAGGAATCTGGCGCCATCTATGCAATTGACGGTGACATCTTCACTGACTACACCGTCGGCGCCCAAATCGGAACCACCGATGACACTTGTCTTATAGCTCCCCTCCAACCCGGGAAAGTTATAGCCGTCGGCGCCAACTACCTTGCGCATATTCTTGAAAACCATGGGCCGGAAGCCATCCCAAAGTTCCCCATGCTCTTCATGAAACCAACAACAGCGGTTATAGGACCAGGGCAGGCGATCAAGCTTCCCGATCCGTCGAGATTCACCCAGGCTATAAACGACACCGACCTCCAAAACGATCCCTTTGGGGAAGTGCACTTCGAGGCTGAGCTGGTTGCGGTCGTCGGCAAGACCTGTCGAAATATAAGCGAAGCCGATGCGCTTGATTACCTTTTGGGCTTTAGTTGCGGAAATGATGTAAGTGCTCGCGACCTACAAATGAAGGAAATGGCAACCGGGGTACTGCTGATGAGCAAGGGGATGGACACCTTTGCCCCCCTCGGCCCATGCATCGCCACCGACCTTGATCCGGCAAATCTAAGCATCGGCGCACGCTTGAACGGCAAACAAGTGCAAAACAGTTCGACTTCGGACCTGCTCTTCAGCGTTGCTTCGCTGGTCGCCTATATTTCCCAAGGAGTCACGCTTGAACCAGGTGACTGCATATACACAGGAACTCCCGCTGGACCTTCAGCATTATCATCCGGCGACTCAATTGAAATTGAGGTTGAGGGCATAGGCATCCTCCGAAACCCTGTTGAAAACGACGCTTCGGCTGCGGGCTCGTAATGGATCTAATCCACGGGTTCCCAAGAAGCCCGTATGTCAGGCTGCACAACATCGTCAGTCTTCCAAGAACCATCGACAAGATCCGAGCCGACCTCAACGGCACGCTCGGCGAATACAACTGGCGATCCGGCTTCAGTGAATGGCTGCTGGACTTTCTCGGCGTGAGTCACGACGCCACTCGGGACGCAATAGCTGAGCGACCTGATGATGAGGCCGTTTGGGAATGGCTCCAACAGAACATGCAGCCACGCTCACACGAAGACCTCGCCCGCTTTAACCGCGACATGATTGAGCGACGCTGGACTCCAGAGCGAGCGTCACGAATACGAGAACTGTGTAAATCCATAGGAAAGCCTGGTATTTCAGACATCGTCACCTATTTTGAATGGCAAGACCTTGAAGAAAATCGCCAGGCTGAGTACCTGTCCGAACCAATCGACTTGTCAGTCACGCCGCCGCGCGACCCCTACCAAAAGTTCCTTGGTCTCGTTAACCTTCCACGGATGTTGGATAAGGCTCGCGCAGAACTCGCCGGAACCAACGGGGATTACATTTGGCGTACGGGACAATCACTCCTTTTGCTAGATTTCCTTGGCCTAACACCTGATGCGTTGTTCGACGCATTGCGGACCGATCATTCCGACAAAAGCATCTGTGAATGGATCAGTGCCAACATGGCCTCCCGAAGCGACGTGGAAATTGCGTTCTTTAATCGAGGGGCTATTCAAAACTATCCCGTGACCATCGACCGAATGGAGGGACATGAACGGATGTTGACAGAGGCAGGCCTTGCTCCAATGACCACCATCACAACGGCCTTCGAGCGCCTGTGCTGGGATGACGATCTTCTATAACGTTGGCCGTCTGAGCGTCACATCCGATCCGCGTCCTCTAACCCGACAGAATGGATATGGGTTTCTTAGAGTAATCGATCCCCTAAAAGGTCTCTCGTCTCGCCGACCGTAGCAGCTGAGATTTCATAAAGCAGGCTACTGTCAGTTGTAACGGCCATAAACGTAGCCCCCTGCTCAACCCATTCTGCGATCTCCTTGGGGTTTCGCCCCGTGTGAGGTCCCCCAGCAATCCCTGACCGTTTTACCGCCCGGAGCATCTTTGAGATCGCATCACGGACATCCGGATGGCCAGTTTGGCCAGGGATGCCCATGCTCAACGAAAGGTCTCCCGGACCAATCAAAATCGCGTCAAGACCAGGAACACTCGCGATTTCGTCAATGTTGTCAATCCCTGCTGCGCTCTCAACCTTTACAGCGACCAAAACTTCCTGGTTCTGGGATTCGATCCACTCGACCGTATCCACTCTCTCAAAGTTGTTAAAAACACCCCGGGGCAACAAGCCTCGCGCCCCAACCGGCGGATAGCGCGTCCATTGAACAATCTTCTCCACCTCAGAGGCAGTTTCTACATGTGGCACAACTACACCCATCGCACCAGCGTCGAGCGGACGAACGACCAGATGATCACCGATGCTGGTCGGGCCAGCGACCGGAACAATTCCCGCAGCCTTGGAGGCATTTGAGATGTGCTCAAGCCCCTCATAACTCAGGCGGCCGTGCTCCATGTCGGCGTAGTACCAGCTAAAACCAGCCGTCGCAAACACTTGTGCGACCGCAGGACCGGCGAACCCAATACTGCACGCACCGATGCAAACCCGGCCTTGCCGTAGAGCCCTGGCCACGGGATTCACCCATGGACTGATGGCGTGAGATGCCCCACTCACCCCATCACCCCTACCACGTCCAAAACTCCGGGCCAAAACGTTGCGTCATGACCACTCCAATGGCACTTGTGCATAGCAAACATAAGAACGCTATTTTATCGACAGTCGGGCCAACGTAGAAATTGTTGGCAAGTAAGATCATGCGGTCAGTAACTCGACACAATCAAGATCCTCGATTGCAGCAGTGTAGCGTCGGAGTTGCTCTTCCTGAATCTCCTGGAGCCTTGGCCCACCCCGAGCCTGCAAGCCCTGGGCTTCCACGGCCATTAGGTCAACCAAGTTCTGCAAATGTCCAAAACGATAATCAGTGCACAATGCGTCAAAGGAGTATCCCGTTACTCCCATAGACGTTAGAACATCGTGATACACGTGCAGGAGATCACGTTCGTGCGCCCGCCGAACGCCCGTTGCCAAGCTGCTCCCAAAGAACCTGGACACGTCAAGAGCACCTCGACCCTGGACCGCAAGCTGAAAATCGACCATCGAGACAACATCCACGTCATTCTTCGTCGAAAAAAACATATGCCGGGCCTTCACATCGTTAAGAACAACCGTCCGAGGACGTTGCGACTGAACCTCAAACAACGTTGCATACTGACCTTTAATGCGGCGCACCACCTCTCCAATCCCTGCAGGCAGCAACCCCTCAAATTGGCTCGCTGGCTTTCCCAAGATCTCAAAACTGAAGGAACGATCGAACGGTTTCAGCCAATTCATGCTCTCAAGACGAGGATCAGACCACCATCCGGCGTGAAATGCCGCCAAGTTTCGAACCACGGTCTCCGCATCTTCAGGCCCGCATCCCTTAAGGTCATCGACAATCCGATGGTCCGACAAATCCTCCAAGAGAAGCACGAATTCACAGGAATCGGAGTCCAGTGCGCTGTAGTACACCTTCGGCGTCGAAAGATTGGACCGTGGAACCACTTCAGCATAAAACTGGGCTTCGGTGAGATTGGCTTCGCATACGAATTTCCGCAGTTCCGGTTCCGATGGATGAAATTTGGCCATGAGCGTCTCCGGCACACCTAAAACGTGACGATCACACGAGATACGAAGACGGCTCAATCGACTCAATAGACCCGGCGGCGATGCTGGGGTTTCAACCTCAACGGAGACGATGGAACATGACCCCAGTATTCCGTCGTGCTGCAGCACTTCCATCAACCAGTCAGGTGTAACCGCCAAAGGTCCATCTGGAATCGACCAACCCCTTATTCCTGACGCCCCAGAAATCCTGTTCAAAGCCGACCGCCTAAACGATGGATACCATCATAGTGCCCGCCACGCACTTAATATCGCCAGCATTTCCCGATACCGGTGAGACACCTGCAAGGCACAAGCTGTCTAATACCATTGCATGAATATGCGACATGAACACCGTCAATTCTTTCGTTCACAGGGGAATGCCCCTTCAAGCCACATTGAACATTACCGGTCGACGTTTTGTATATCGCTTCAGCATGGGCCTCTCACATGCCGCATCGGGAACCACCTCAACACGCAGACTCTCATTGGCTCAGAACAAACCATTTACCATCATGCTGAATCAGGTTTCCCGACACCCATGGACTTATGCCGTACGAAACCCAGAACAAGCCGTCCCCCGACATGATCAGACTGCCCTACGGGGAGGAGCACCTTGAGTTCAGTCCATCAGGGACACGTATTGTCGGCATATACACCCCTGATCACGTAGAGCCCGCTGAAAACCCGACCCGCCTAATTAGAGATGCACTCGATCATCCTATCGACTCCCCGTCACTTACCGACATCGCGACCGGAAAACGCAATGCCCTGATCTTGATCGATGACATCACTCGAGAAACCCCTGCAAACATTCTCCTGCCACCCATGATTGACGACCTTGAGGCCGCCGGCATTACTGCCACCAACATCACGGTACTTATCGCTCTTGGCACTCACCGGCCCATGAGCAACGAAGAAATCCTCGCCAAGGTAGGCCCTGCTGTCCTCGACCGAATTGAAGTTCTTCAACATGACCACCGAACAGCAACACTCCGCGACTTAGGAGAAACACCAAATCGAACCCCTGTAGAAGTTAACCAGCAGCTCTTCGAGTTTGATCTTGTCATTGGTACGGGCGCCGTCGTACCTCACCACATCGCGGGGTTTTCCGCCGGAGCAAAAATCGTCCAGCCGGGGGTGTCTGGAGCAGCAACCACGGCGGCCACACATATGTTCAGTGCACGCGCCGAAACACCGTTACTTGGCCAAACCGAAACACCTGTGCGAAAAGAAATGGAGCTTATTGCAGACCGCTGTGGCATGGAGCACATACTTAATGTGACTTTGAACCCTGACGGCCAGTTGGTAAATGCTCGATTCGGTGCCATGCGCCCAACCTTCCGACAGTGCGTGGCTGACACCCGGAAGATCTATGGTGTTGCCACCGCTCACAACCTCGATGCGGTTGTCGCTAGTTCGCATCCATGTGACATCGAATTCTGGCAAGCCCACAAAAGCTTGTACCCGGCCGCACTTATGGTGAAGCCTGGCGGCACCATCATTGTCGTGACACCGTGTCCCGAAGGGGTCACCGTGACGCACCGGGAGTTATTGGAATATGCCGCCGAACCAGCTGAGACAATATTGCATCGTTACGAAACCAACCAACTCGACGATCGGGTCGCCGCTTCACTTGCCGTTGCATGGGCCAGAGTCCGACAACACGCACATATCATGATCGTGTCGGATGGAATCACAAATGGAGAAGCCCTTGCCCTTGGGTTCGAACGGTCACCCACTGTCGGACAAGCGCTGTCGAAGCTATCCGCTGCTAGTGCCGACCAATTAAACATTGGGGTGCTCACCCATGCACCCGACACATTGCCACTGCTGACCTGACCGATGCCATTTTGGAGCATCGTTGCAGATGATTTAACCGGAGCCCTTGACACAGCACTTCAATTCCAGAAAAGGCGCTGGCCATGTGTGGTGTCAACGCGACCCGGCATATGGCCAACGCTGACCAGGGATACAGGCGCAATGGCCTTAACCACCGAAACCCGGCATCTCGACGCCATTGCAGCCGAGGCTCAAACCCAAGCAGCCATCCGTTATGTGTGGACCGACAAAGATGATGAAAACCGCCGTCTGTACAAAAAAACCGATTCACTATTACGCGGCAACATCGCGGCAGAGATCAAGGCCATGCTGGATGTTGTGGGCAAGCGAACCATCGTATTCAGCCCCGCATATCCGGATGGCCGTAGAACAACGATTAACGGCGTCCACCGTATTGACGGACAGCCGGTAACTGAAACTTTCGCTGGGATTGACCCGGTCACACCCGTTCGGGAGTCTCACATTCCAACATTGCTCACCGCTAACACGTCGCTTACCGTTCGCCACATCCCCCTGCGCATCGTCCGTGACCACAATGATGTGCTCACAGCCGAATTTATCGCTGCACAACAAGCTCACATCGACGTAATTGTTCCGGACGCAGCCTCTAACAAGGATCTTCAGTCCATATCCCGCTCAATGAACAAGGCCTCCATGACACAAATTTGTGCAGGTGCCGCAGGGCTCGCACAACACCTTGGAGACACCAACAACGCCTCAGAAAGCCGCCCAACCTTCCAGCGCGCGAAGCACGTAGCAGCCATCGTAGGCACGCCCAGCCACCACACACGTGACCAGGTTACGCAGGCCGTTCGAAAAATGGATGCTCAGCTGATACCCACGGAAGAAAACATCGGCCTAGCCTCAGCAATGAGATCTGCTCGAAAAGCATGGCGAAATCGGAGACCCGTAATTTTTGACGCTGTGCTTCCAGCCGCCAGAGCCCGAAACGAACTGGACAACCATCTCGATTTCATACAAAACCTAGCCGTCACGCTCAAATCTGAGAAGGATGATCTCAACTTCATCCTTACTGGAGGGGATACAGCACAGGCGGCGTTTCACGGTCTCGGCATTGAAGCACTGGAAATTGTCGACGAAATTGACTGGGGCGTTCCAGTTGGGCGCGCACGTGGAAACCTAAAGCCCGGGGCTGGCATTGTCACGAAAGGTGGCACCATGGGTGACTCAACCTCCCTTGTCAAAGCCTTTCAGCGCCTCGGCTATTACCGTCTTGTGGAGCCCAGAATCGGAGCGACCTATGGAGCATGAGGATCGTCCGTTTATTGCGATCACCATGGGAGATCCATCCGGGGTAGGCCCAGAAATTGTGGCCAAATCCCTGGGGAACAACGCAACACACGCTATATGTAGACCGATCGTAGTCGGTAATGAAGCGATCATGAGACGTACGGCCGGTCTGAGTGCGGCCCAAATCCCCGTACGGTCATGCAACATCACGTCCCCAGGTGAGTATGACAATGGCATTACCGTCTACGACCCATGGCAATCCGATCTATCAGACATGTCTATCGGAACAATTAGCGAGGCAGCCGGGGAAGCCGCCGCCCAAGCCGTTATCGAGGCAACCCGCCTCGCAATGGACGGAGTTGTCGAAGCGATCGTAACCGCCCCAATAAACAAAGCAGCCATTAACGCTGCCGGGTATCACTATGCTGGCCACACGGAGTTGCTCGGGGATCTCACCAAATCTCCTGGGGCACGCATGCTGCTAGTTGCCCCAGGGCTACGAGTCATTCATAACAGCACTCATGTGTCGCTCAAAGAAGCAATTACGCGCGTCACTCCAAGTAACGTCCTTCATGTCATCCGATTGATGGACGATTCATTGCGGTTGCTAGCAACTGAGAAACGCCGAATAGCAGTTTGTGGTTTGAACCCGCACGCCGGGGAAGGAGGTCTCTTTGGAAAAGAAGATCAATCCATCATTGGTCCTGCAATCCGAGATGCACGCGACGAAGGCATCGATGTTTCCGGGCCTGAACCCGCTGACACGGTGTTTCATCGAGCGAGAAACGGGGATTTTGATGGCGTAGTCGCTATGTACCACGATCAAGGACACGTGGCAGTAAAGGTCGCCGGGTTTTTTGACGGCATCAATGTTTCGGTGGGGCTTCCCATCATAAGAACAAGCGTCGATCACGGGACAGCTTTTGACATCGCCGGCCAAAACATCGCAAGAGCAGATAGTATGTCCTTAGCGATCGAGACCGCCGTTACCATGGCACAAAGCAAACGTCGCACGACTTCCACCATGGAGACCTGACCACCAAATGAACCCCGCCCTACAACTTGCCCAGCTAATCCTCGCAATAATTCTCATTGTGGCGGTGCTGATACAGGTCAGGAACTCTGGCATGGGTTCGGCTCTAGGTGGTAGCGACAGTTCCTTTTTCAGCGCGAGGCGCGGCATTGATCGTGTCACCTTTAACTTCACCATCTTCATTTCCGTTCTGTTTTTTGTCGTTTCCGCCCTAGCTGCGGTCCTTCAGTGAACTAGCGCCCTGTAACGACTCGGGGCATCGATCGCGGTAGGGGCATCTTTTGCACACACTGGAATCTGGTTCTCTCCCCGGCAGTCTCCAGAATGCCTCATAAGCTTCGCCCTCAATACCTGCGATGATGCTAACCGCACGGTCTGTGAAATCGTCGATGTCCGAACGGTCGTAATCAGCTCGCAATTGCTGAATCACTGGTGGCTGGCTACGCACGAGCACATCAACGCGCACTTCTGGAATAAAGAACGGGGCCGGCAACTGCCCTGGCCGTACCCGCGAACCTGCTCGAAACATCGCATACCCGATCGCGTAGCAACGCAATTGCAGATCTGTCTCGGGATAAGATTCGGAATACCGAGCAAAAGAGGTCTTGTGATCAATTACGACACCGTCCTGATCGATAAGATCAACCGTGCCCACCACACGAACTGGTACTCCAGGGATATCGAATCTGAACCGATGCTCAATCAAATGAGGCTTAATTCTCGGAGCAACATCCTGAAAATACAGCCGTAGGATTTCGAGACCTGAACTGTACGCACCGGAAAACTCATCGGCCAACGAGGATTCCGATGCACCGACTGGAAGCCGCGAATCCCAAACATCCTCAAACACGTTCACAACTTCTTTAAGATCAAGATCGTGACCGACACGCCGTTTCTGAACAAAGTTCACCTCGAGCGCCCTATGAACCGCCTGACCCACCAATGACGAAGGCGAATCTACTCGTGGCACCTTCTGGATATAACGCATCTTGTACTGGAGAGGACATGTCTCATAAGCCCGAAGACGAGTTGGAGAAATCGACGTCAGTTGGTTCGACATGCGAGATTGCAACCTACATCCATGTACCAATAATCAGGATTTGAAAGCTCAGCCGTGCCAATGCCCTGCCACAATGGTCACTGACCGCCAGAAGACCTGCAAATAGATGCCTGAGTTCCCACAAGCCTCGGTGGTAATCGCGACATGGAACGGACTTCATCATTTGCGCCAATGCCTACCAGCCCTCATGAACCAGACCATCGTCGAATTCGAAACGATCGTGGTGGACAACGGAAGTACGGACGGCTCTAGTGAGTGGATCTCGAGAACCTACCCTCGCATCTTCATTGAACGCCTCGAGTCAAATCATGGGTTTGCAGAAGCCAACAACCTCGGTATTGCTCGAGCACGAGCGGAGTTGATTGCCACCCTCAACAACGACGCACGCCCTGAGCCAGACTGGCTGGCAAACCTTGTGGAGGCTGCTGATGCCTTCCCGGACGTCGGCGCCTTCGGCAGCCGGGTTGTCCTCGCCACCAATCCCACGACATTGGATTCCTCAGGGATTTCGACTGATGTTTTGGGAATTGCCTGGGATCGAGGCAACTCAGACCAAGTGGGCGCAGATGCCGCAGAAGAGGTATTCGGAGTCTCAGCTGCAGCCGCGCTATATCGGAAAGAACTACTCAACGACACCGGAGGCTTTGACGCATCCTATTTCGCCTACCTCGAAGATGTAGATCTGGCATGGCGAGCCCGCTGGCTCGGATGGAAAGCACGCCATGTACCATCAGCGTGTGTCGTACATGCCCGATCCGCCACCGCCGGCGAAGATTCCCCATTTAAGACCTTCCACTTGGGCCGAAACAAAGTCTGGACCATCGTTAAGAACCACCATGGCCCAACGCTGTTGGCCTACCTACCCTTAGCCGTCCTATACGATCTGGCCTCCTTGCCCCTAACGATGCTTCGCCAGCGAAGCTTGGCTGCACTTCACGGACGTCTCGCAGGCATCCGGTCCATTGGCCTCGCCTTGCAAAAACGACGGCGTGTTTCGGGAACCCGCAAATCTACATGGCAAGATCTCCGGCCATTGGTTGAAAATCCATCTTGGCCCTGGACTTTATGGCGGCGGCAGCAACGACTCCGGATATCCCCTAAATCCGAGAAGACCTCTAAAACCCCTTGATAAACTCAACCGCTCGGGGCGTGGCGCAGCCTGGTAGCGCACCTGACTGGGGGTCAGGAGGTCGCCGGTTCGAATCCGGCCGCCCCGACCATTCGCTTCATCAATATATTGCCTGATGTTATGTAAAACCATCTTGGGTGCTCTTGGCCTGAGCAGGTCCATAGGATGAATCCACCCAACTTCACGAACGTTGCCGTTTGCTAAGAGCTACCCGAAGCGCCACGTCGAGATCTGGGTTCCTAAATTCATATCCGGCTTGTAGCACCGCGTGTGGAGTAACTCGCTGGCTTGACAACAACATGCCTCGGGCCAAATCACCGAGAACCAAGCGCAACAGTGGGGCTGGTAGGCCAAGAAATACCGGACGACCTAGAACCTCACCCATCGCCTTAACCAGGGTACGGCAAGTGGGCACATTCGGGGCGGCCGCTATTACCGCCCCCCGCAGGCTGTCTTCAGTAAGCGCGAATCGGCAAATACCGACAACATCATCAATTGAAATCCACGGCCAATATTGTCGGCCTGAACCAAACCAGGCCCCAACACCAAGCATGACAGGCAGCCGAAGACGCGTTACGAATGGCGAAGATGCGCTTATCACCGGGGCAAGCCTAGGGGTTACAACCCGAATACCCGCGTCTACAGCAGGCCGGGTAGCTGCTTCCCATTCAGCCGCGATGCCAGCTAAGAAACCGACTCCTGCAGGACTATCTTCACGAAGCAACTCGTCCCCCCGGTCACCGTAGTACGAAATGCCCGATACGGAGATGAGCACCTCCGGCTTCCTCTTCATAGAGAGCAGGGCGTTCACAAGATTCGCTGTGCCCTGAACTCGACTATCACGAATCCTTCGACGCTTCGCTTTCGTCCACCAATATCCGTCAATGGGCTCACCAGCCAGATGAATAACAGCGTCGATCCCAGCCAATAAATCGGCATCAATGATCTTCCCATGAGGGTCCCACGCAATCTCTGACGGATTAGCCCGAGCAGGACCCCGAACTAACCTAACGACCTGATGACCGTCTCGACATAGCGACTCGACAATGGAAGTCCCGATAAGGCCTGAGGATCCTGTTACCGCAATGCGCATCACCTAACAAACCTCAGGGCGATCGCTACTAGGACGACGACGCTCCCTCCTCGTATACATGCGCAGGGGGTCGTCGAAGATCCCAGATCAGCCCAGTCCAACTAAGAGCTGTTAGAAAGTAATGCGTGACATCGATTTCCCACCATAAGAACCCATTACGCTCAGACCCTGGATATCTATGGTGGTTGTTATGCCAGCCTTCACCGAGGGTGATCAACGCCAAAAAGAAGTTGTTCCGACTAGTATCGTCGGTAGGAAAGCGCCGAGACCCCCATATATGAGCTCCAGAATTGATCAGGTATGTCGTATGCCATAGAAGCACAGTCCCGACAAAAAACCCCCAAACGAACACCTGAAGCCAGGTTACGCCGGTAGACGGAAACGCACGTTCCATCCATACACCAAGACCCGCAACAAACCCCGCAAACGCGAATGTAACCAAAATGTAGGCACGATCAAGAACACGAAGCTCACGAAACCTGGCCAGGTCCTTGACCTCCTGCCAACGAGTATCGTTCCGGTTATAAGCCAACAACCAGCCCATGTGCGCCCACCAAAAACCACCGGTCAGCGGTGAATGAACATCTTCCGGACCGTCAGAGTGTCGATGGTGATACCGGTGATGACCAGCCCACCACAACGGCCCCTTCTGGATGCTAGTCGTACCCAGAACCGCCATGCAGGCCTGAAAAAATCGGGTCGTCTCGAACGTGCGATGAGAAAAATATCGATGATAAAACCCAGTAATGAAAAGCACCCGTAACCAGTACAGGCTTAAACACGTGATAAGCGCCGGCCAGCTCACACCAACAAAAAATGCGGCTAATGCCGCTAAATGGATAGCGAGAAAACCCCAGTTGTACCGAACGCTTTGCCAGGTCGTGTACGCCTGCTCCACACGAGTCGGCAGTCGAACACCCATCTCGGCGTCCGCTTCATCAACCAATTTCGTCACTCGTGCATTCGTCCTTTTATCGAGTAAGCCACATACACAGCGTAACCAACATCGCCCCCTCGAGGATGCGCGATAGCAATACTCGGATCAAGAAGACTTTTCCCCCAACACCACTCACTAACTAGAACCGCCAGAGTGTTTCTGCTCGCCGTCATTGTTTTCGACAAAGACTCATACCTCACGCTTCAGATGTCTGGAAGGCAGCCCTCAATCTTGGCGCTCCAAGATCAACTGCACATCCCTAACAACCTGTGCTTCAAAGGCTGCCGAACAAGCGGCAAGATAGAAATCCCACAAACGGACAAACCGCTCATCAAAACCAAGGGCTCGAACCCTGGCTTCGCCCTTCCAAAATCTTCGCCTCCATTCGTCCAGTGTTCTCACGTAGTGCAGGCCAATTTCTCGACTCCCCTGCACCACAAGCGAATTCCCGCCTCGACGCAGAGATTCTCGAATTTCAACAAGCGCAGGAAGAACCCCGCCAGGAAAGATGTATTTACTTATCCACCCTGAGGCGCGCAAGTCATCGCTTGCATGCCCGTCAGGTATTCCGATCGTCTGTAAGAACATCAAACCACCGGGCCGAAGAACCTTGCTGCACACCTCAAAATAAAGATCCCAGTATTCGCGTCCTACCGCCTCAAACATCTCTATCGAAACGACGCGGTCATACTGACCTCCAATGTCACGGTAGTCAGCAAGAACTATTTCAACATGTCTCTCCAGGTGCGCAGCAGCCACACGAGCCGTCGCCAGTTCGAACTGGCTGCGTGAGATCGTAACCGCGACCACATTAACCTTCCGTGTCCGAGCGGCATACATAGCGAAACCAGCCCATCCACAGCCAATCTCAAGAACCCGATCTCCCTCACGCAAATTGAGTTCCTGACATATACGCTCAAACTTTTCCCGTTGAGCCTCATGCAAATCATCAGCGGCATCCCAAAGAGCACAGGAATAGGCCAACGAATCATCGAGAAAGATCTCGAAGAATTCGTTCCCCAAGTCATAGTGCGCATGAATATTTTGAGCACTTCCTTGTCGGCTGTTTGGACGGAGGGAATGCCGTAAATAGTCAAGAATACGGCGAGGCCAGGACAGATACGCATCCAAGGTCACTTGATCGCGCGCTTGAAGCATCCGGCTGACCAGTCCCTGCAAGTCTGGAGTCGACCACTGCCCATCAACATAGGCTTCACCCGCACCGGTCGACCCACCTAGCAATATGCGACGGAAAACCCTGTCGTCGGCCACATTTACGGTATCGACCATGTCTGCAGCCAGATCTCCAACAGTCGTCGTCGTCCCGTCCGGCAAATGAAATTCAATCCGGCTGTGCCGCCAACTAGCAAGCCGGTGCAGAATCAATGCACGTGATATCCGATCAATGACCGTGCTCACCACGCTACGCCCCACAACCACAGCAAACGCACTCCAGACAACGCAATACTGATTCTTCTGCGCCTACAATCCGCATGGCACCAAACCTAGATTTACCAGACAAGAAAAACATCGACAAGGCGTTATAACAAACTGGCGGACACTCCCGGTCACCAGACGATATGCAAAGGATCTTGCTATGAGCGACATGATGCGGATCGCAACTGGACAATTCAACGAACCAACGGCAGAAATCCTTAGCTTCGCTGCCCAGATGGGTGTCAGTGGAATAGTGCTCAATACCCCTCGACTCCCTGGGCAGGAACGCTGGGAAGCACGCGATCTGAAACGCCTTCGAAAGCGAGTCGAAGACTTTGGCCTTCGCATCGAGTCCATCGAGAACGTGCCCACGCAGTTTTACGATCAGGCCATGCTGGGCACCGATGGAGCCTCGCGGCAGATAAAAAACTACCAACACACGATACGCAGTCTGGGTGAGGCTGAGATTCCAATCCTTGGATACCACTGGATGCCAAACGGCGTGTGGCGCACGTCACAAAAAACCCGGACCCGGGGGGGCGCCCTGGCAACCGCGTTTGACATGAACGAACTTGTCGACGATCACAACACCCATGCCGGCGATTTCAATGAGGCTCATCTCTGGTCAACGTATGAACAATTCACGCACGCAGTCCTGCCAGTCGCAGAAACCAGTGGGGTTCGCCTGGCGCTCCATCCAGACGACCCGCCAATATCTCCTCTCGGCGGAGTCGCTCGAATAATGAGCTCCCTTCAGGGTTTTAAAAAAGCGATGGCTATTGCCGACAGCCCCAACAACGGTCTTGACTTCTGCATGGGCTGTTGGTCTGAGATGGGTGAAGACGTAATCAGCACGATTAAACACTTCCTGTCACACAACCAGATTTTCTACATGCATTTTCGAGATGTTCAAGGAACCGTGCCCACGTTCAACGAATGCTTTCTCGGAGATGGGAACGTAGATATCGTCGAAGCCATGCGAACCCTCTACAGAGGAGGATTTACAGGATTCCTCATCGATGACCATGTACCGCACATGACCGACGACACACCGTGGGGACATCGCGGACGAGCACTTGCCACCGGGCAAATGATGGGTATCCTCGCGGCCCTCGAGGCAGAAAGCTAACGGTCTCTGGCCCAAATCGACCCGCTTCAATACGGGACCCTGAGCTAATCGACCTAACCCTGTCTTGATCAACTGCCCCGATCACCAAGAACACGCCGACAAGTTCGGCTCATTCACCAATGTGCAGTATGGTGCACCGGTCAGCGTCCGCTTGGAGCCCCACCATGGCTTCGAATCGTGGCTTGGTTTATCTCGGCCCACACAATGTGGAAGTTCAAACAACCGACTATCCCGAGTTGTCCTTAGGCACCCGCTCATGTCAACACGGGGTAATCCTCAAAGTGGTCGCCACCAATATTTGTGGTAGCGACCAACATATGGTTCGCGGCCGAACCACCGCGCCGTCCGGCCTCGTGCTGGGGCACGAAATCACCGGGCAAGTCATTGAGGCGGGCAAAGATGTTGAGTTCATTTCGGTCGGTGACATCGTTTCGGTGCCATTCAATATCGCTTGCGGCCGATGTCGAAACTGCAAAGAAGGTAAAACTGGCATTTGCCTACATGTAAACCCGGCCAGGCCAGGCGCAGCTTACGGTTACGTCGACATGGGTGGTTGGGTTGGAGGACAGGCTGAATACGTCATGGTCCCCTACGCCGACTTTAACCTCCTTAAGTTTCCTGACCCCGACCAAGCACTTGAAAAAATACGAGACTTGACACTGCTTTCTGACATCTTTCCAACCGGGTTTCATGGCGCAGTTTCCGCAGGTGTTGGCCCTGGATCTATCGTATACATCGCCGGTGGTGGACCCGTCGGGTTGGCTTCGGCAGCCGGCTCCCAACTTCTCGGCGCCGCCCTTGTAATCGTAGGAGACATGATCCCTGAGCGTCTGGCTCAAGCACGAAGCTTTGGGTGTGAGACCGTTGACCTCACCCACGCCGCGACGCTCGGCGAGCAAATCGAACAAATCGTGGGGGAGCCTGAAGTCGATAGCGCGGTCGATTGCGTTGGCTTTGAGGCGCGCGGCCACGGATCAGAAAGCAATGTGGAACGGCCCGCAACTGTCCTCAATTCACTGATGGAAGTGACGCGGGCTGGTGGCTCCATCGGCATCCCGGGTTTGTATGTAACCGGAGACCCAGGAGGAGTTGATGAAAATGCCAAGGTTGGCAACCTGGGAATTCGAATCGGGCTAGGGTGGGCAAAATCCCACGACTTCACAACCGGCCAGTGCCCTGTCATGCGTTACCACCGCCCATTGATGCAAGCCATTCTTCATGAAAAAACGAGACCAGCGGAGGCGGTGAATGTCACCGTGATCTCAATGGACGAGGCACCCGATGGCTACAAGGACTTCGATAAGGGTGCAGCAAAGAAATACGTTATCGACCCCCACGGCATGGTTGCCGCCTAGCTGAGAGGAACCATCATGCAGACCGGGCCCGAAAACCGTTAATGAGCACACTGCATCTCTCATTCTGATTGCCCGACGAAAGCTATGCGAATTGAGTGAGCAGAAAGCTACCCAGTGCGTCCAACGTAGCTCTTTGCCTGCGCGATAAAGTCAACCCCAACGGTTTCGATAAAGGCATCCGCCAACCGCCGATATACCGGACCTACGCTACCGTCGCCAATCGAGGATCCATTAAAGCGGGTCGCTGGAATAAGGCAGTAAGGCGTCGTGGTAAAGAATGCTTCGTCAGCCGTTCTCACGTCATAAGGTTCGAAATTCGACTCTCGTACCGTGAGACCAAGTTCACCAGCCAGTTCGAGCACCGAATCACGAGTCACCCCTCGAAGCACCCCATGGCCAGGGGCCGTCAGCACCTCACCCTCTCGAACGACAAAAAAATTCGACCCAGTGCCTTCGGTCAGAAAACCATCTTCACCCTGCAAGATCGCCCAGGCATCAGGCCCGTAGGACGCCACCTCGTGATTAGCAACCTGGTAATGGAGTCGTGAACGACTCTTGAGCTTTGGATCGAGTAACCGAGAAGGAATGGCACGCTGACGAGGCACAACCGCATGCAACCCATCATCAAACCATGCGGCAGCATCGCCAAGCATCCCCACTAGAGGGTATCCATAAATCACAATTGTCGGCCCCTGGCGAATCCCTGCGTCTCGATATCGACCGAATGTCCCAGCGGAAATCTGATGAACAATCAAGAAATCAACATCCGGTTCGAAAAGATCCTGGTTCCTCTCAATTAGCTCCCGGGTTTCTGCCCCGAGCTCATTCATCGAGCAGCCGGCCTCGACACCCGCACCCGCAAGTGAGGCTTCCAAGCGCGCCAGGTGCGCCTCCAGACGATAGGGTTCATGCTGAAACGTACGAGTCGTCTCGAACAAGGCGTCGCCCCAGATTAGGGACGAATCAAAAATAGACACTGCGGCGACTCGCTCTGGAACCCAATCCCCATTGAGATACACCACTCGTCCAGAGGGCACATCCTGACCATCAGTCATGACGACTGTCGCCGGTCATACTCGTCCTGCACAACTTGCAGCGCCCGCAATCCGGGCAATACATCAGCAATAGTTGGATCGGGGTCTCGACTATCCTCAATGGCATCAAAAAATTCTCGGTCCTGCGCGGTAATAACCGAATGCGGGACCACCTCAGTCATCCCAGCATCCATAATCACCCCGTCTTTACCGATAAGCGTGCCTGTCGCGTAATCCGCATGAATAGTGTCTTCTTCTCCAATAAAAATAGCGTCATCCAAGGGTTGATGGGTGTTATACGAGAGAGTAATGGTGCCCACCACCCCGTCAGCCGTTTCAAGGGCCAGCGCAATGTCCATGGGGATGCCCAGATGATGATGAGGTGGTCCAAGCCGCGAAGAGATCTCTACCTCCGTAACCCCAAGCACCCACATCCAAGCATCAATCGCATGACCACCGTGGTGCCAAATCAGGTTATCGGTCCAACTCCGTTGGTAGCCCACCCAATTCACATTCTTCCGCCGAATAAAGCCGTACCGCTGCGCCACCTGGTGGACGGTGAGATCTCCGTCGCGAATTAAACCACGCAAGTGCAGCATGGCAGGATGAAAGCGGCGCGTATGCGCCGCCATCACGGGCACCCCGGCACCGCGTTGTGCCGATTCAATAGCTAAGGCATCAGAAAGCGATGTAGCCACTGGGATTTCAAGAAGTGTTGGCAACCGGCGCCCAAGCGACGCCTCGGCATGCTGACGGTGAAAATCACTCGGTGAGGTAATTACTACGGCATCCACCAGTGGATCATTAAGCGCCGCATCTAGATCAATGCCATGTGTGGAAAATCCAGCTTCCCCGGCAAATTCCGCGACCTGTGCCATGCGACGACCAACCACCGAATACAGCGAGTGCCCAAGTTCTTCAATCGCACGCGCGTGAAAGCCTGCGATACTTCCCGAACCAACCATCAAAACGTTCATGTACGTCGCGCCACCTGTCGCAACAGATTCGTCCTTACTTTAGGATGAACCATTCGATACACAGTAATCGTACCGTGCCGACTGAACTATCCGTCTGGGCTTACCCATGGGACATTGCAGACGAAGGTGCTGCAGCTGCCCTTGATTGGTTGAGCCAACACAACTTTACCGGCATTGATCTATGCCCGAACTACCACGCCATTGCCACGTATTCCGCGAGAAATCCCCGCCGAACCCAGTTTTATTCGGAACAAGGGGCCGTGTACTTCCATCCTCAACTACCGCGGTACGGACGAATCCGTCCCAAGGTGCACGACGAACCTGCGGTCCTCGACGTATACGGAGAAGTGGCGACCGCTGCCAGCAACCGTGACATGCAACTGAACGCATGGGTTATCGGTATGTTCCAACCATGGATCGCTCGAACGTATCCGGACACGGCCATCGAAAACGCTTTTGGCGACCGAAGCTATGCCGCCACCTGCCCCGCCCATCCCGACGTCCAAACCTACTTGTCGAATTTGCTCTGTGATTTATGCGACCAGTTCCCCATTGACAACCTCACCCTTGAAAATGTCGGCTACCCGGAATTCACGTACGGTTGGGTACGACCGCGAATCCTTGTCTATATGTCTCCATGGGCAAGTTTTCTTTCGGGTTTATGTTTTAACGAGCACTCCATGTCGGCCGCTCGTGCACATGGCGTTGACCCTGAGCACATCCGCGAAATTGTTGCCCGAGAATTGCGGGAATATCTAAACCATCCGGTGATGCCAGGTGCGGCCGATCCGCCCCTAAGCGAGTTGGTAGCCGAACGCTGCACCCATAACGAAGAATTCCGTGGCTACCTGGAAGCCCGGGACCAATCCGCGGCAGGAACTGTCAAGATTGTTCGGCACGCCCTTCGGGGGCATAAAGTGAGAATAGGAATCAGTGGAGCATCCCCGGGATGGGCTATGGACGGCCTACGACTTCACGATCTTCTGCCCACCATCAATGCACTCATGCTCGCTGATCCAACCGATGAAGCAGAAACTGCCAACCAGCAGCTTCAAGCGGTACGCGATGCCAGCACCGACATCCAAATAACCATTAACCAGACGGCCCACTACGAGGCCGACCCCCATGGTCCAGGCTTCGTAGCTCGTGCGGACCGAATCGCCAGCATCCGCCCGGACCGAGTCATGGTGTACAACTTTGGGCTGGTACCGGCCGCCACATTAGCCCACGTCGGATCCATTTTGCATGAACGACTCAACTGACCTGTCCCGTATCGATTGGAGGAACACTTTATGGCCCAATATGTCTCTGTTCGCTTCTACAAACTAACGGCTGAGGCCGACCCCGAGGCTTTTGAAGACGCCTTTCATGCGTTTACCCCGGCCCTTGGGGTCGAACGGGTAATGCTGCTGCGTGGTCTCTCCCCGAACACGTTAGACCTGGCACCGAGCCAGTTCGACTACGGGAGCATCCATATCTATGCCAGCCTCGAGGAGGCCAGCTATACCGTAAAAACTGCCACCGATCTTTTGACGGCCGACGAGGTGCCGACCGCGTTGGAACCATTCCTTGAGTTCTGGCGCACCGTACATGCGGCACCGATGGAGGAAAACGTTGTCAACGGATTCGAGCTGCTTAGTAATAAGCCCTGATTCATCGCATCTTGTTGAAGAAGACGATCAACCTAGATATAAGCAAGCATCCCGTCCGCTTTTGTCGGACGACCTCGTCGCCACGCAACATACGGATACTTCTCGAGAATCCCTTCCGTGAGAGCAACCCCTAAGCCGGGCCTATCCGGAATACATGCGTAACCGTCCTGTAGCCGGATTGGGTCATCCAGCACTTCCGCTCGGACACCAGAGTCATCGACATGGTATTCAAGGATCAGGAAATTCGGAGCAACCGCTGCAAACTGCACATTTACCGCTGTGGCTAAGGGCCCCAGAGGATTGTGTGGAGCAACAGACACGTAGTGAGCTTCCGCCATTGCTGCGATTTTTTTCATCTCGGTTAGACCGCCCGTCACACAGACATCCGGTTGGATAATGTCGGCAGCACCGGTAGCCAGGAGCTGCTGAAACTCAAACTTGGTATACAAGCATTCCCCCGTAGCAATCGGAATGGGTGACTTTCGAGCGACCTTTGCTAACGGTTCGAATTGTTCAGGCCGAACCGGCTCTTCGAAAAACATGGGTCGATACGCCCTGATGCGCTCGGCCATCTCAAGCGCGCACGCCGGTTCAAAAATCTTGGCATGTGGATCGACACCGATATCGATTTCATCCCCCACGGCATCCCGAACCGCAGCCATCCGGGCCTCCGCGTCGTCAAGGTGACGTGCCCAAGGCTCAGCATCCCGACCCTCAGCAACTGGGCTTATTTTCAAGGCCGTAAAGCCGTAGGTTTCAATGAGCCGTTTCGCGTGTTGGCCTAGCGCTTCCGGCGTCCCACCACGAGCCGATTGGTACACACGAATGCGATCACGAACTTTGCCACCAAGCAACTGGTAGACGGGGACGTCCAGCGCCTTCCCCTTGATATCCCACAACGCTTGATCAATGCCACTAATGGCGGAAGTGATGACAGAGCCCGTCGGGAATCTGCTCCCAGCATATAGCTCGTGCCAAATGCGCTCGCCGTCGAAGGGATCGAAGCCAAGCAACCACTCTTCAAAATATCGAACCGTCTCAGCAACAGCCTTGTCGGGACCAACCGGATAGGCCTCACCGATACCAGTTACACCGGCATCCGTTCCAACTTGAACAATTGGCCAGTTTCGACTTCCGTCATTAATAAAACTACAAGCCACACTCGTGATTCGCATATCGTATCCATCCGATGAAACCAACCGCATGGGAGCCTACCGCGTACTGACGCATTCCCCAGGAAACACCGGTATCCTCACGGAACTCCTCAACACGCAGGTTGCTTCGCATGATCGATTTTTCCAGATCATTTTTAACCTGGACCCACCATCCTTTCACACCAGACCCCATCTACAAGTTCCCAGGCGGCCTGTTGGCTGACCAGGGAGACGTCGTCAGTGTTCGACTAAAAGCCGACGCGCGCCTTGAAGTACGCCCGGACCACGGCACGCCCTTTACCTGCTACGTCATCGCTCCCTGTCGGACCGAATACACCATCGTCACTGAAAACCTGTTCCAAATTCCGAGCGGTGAATTTAGAGGGGTCTACTCGGATTCGATCCGAATTCCGATCGCCAAAAGACCCTCTTTCGAAAAGGAACACGTGCGTCGAAGCCCTATTTCCGAGGGATTTGCCGGATTCACAATCGACATCCATCACTTCCAAACATCCGACCCCGTACTAACCGCCCCGGACGTCATCACGGCAACAAAAGACGCTGCGCTGATGAACGCAACCTGTGTCTATCGGAAAGAAGACCTGGGCCTCACCATTACAGTCGAGTTCCCTATCGAATTAATTAATTACGACGAGAGCAACGAGACCTTCCAAGTCTGCACTGAACCATTGATCCTGCCTGACCTCACAACGTGGGACGGCACAGGTCTCGACCGCGTGTTCTTGGCCGCGGTGGCGTTCAGCACGTTCGACCAGGCCGAATTTATCCTCCGCCGTGAAATCAATGCTGATGAAACCGAACTACCCTGGTACCACGAGGTCCGGGGGCGCGACCGCCACGAAGTCCACAAGGGTGCGACGGCCTCAACCCAACACCGTCTCCAACGGCCTTTACCGTTGGTATTCAACGAGGTGTGGACCCAAAAGACCGACATCACAATCACCCGGGCATCTGGCGCAAGCTAGCAAATCCGGGCACACTCATAGAGTGTTACGGCCACCATAGGTGGCGGAGATCGTTGGAACACGCTGTGGCAGACCGCATTCGCGTCGCGTTAATAATCGAACCAACAGG
>CAZFVB010000005.1:3778-12616 GCA_964522375.1 uncultured Chloroflexota bacterium | reverse complement strand
AGCGCTCAAGAATCCGGAAGTAGGCGAAGTCGCAATTCTTGACCCTACCGGTGAGACCTTGGCCGCCGCCAGTGAAGCTGTTGGCGACCGCGTCACTGCTACCTACACAAGTCCTGAGCAGTTGTTCAACGAGTTCAAGCCCGCCGCTACCCTAGTCACGATGGAGGCTTGGCGGATGCCTCACATGATTGAGGCATCACTCGACGCTGGATGTCACGTATGGCACGAGAAACCAGGATTCGTAGACATTGATGATTATCGGCGCCTTTATCGCAAAGCGCAGGACTCCCGCCTTAACCTGACAATTGCGTACACGACGCGCCAGCGACCCATCGTTCAGCAAGCACGACAAATTGTTCAGGAAGGCTTACTGGGGGATCTGTTTGCGTGCCAGGCATGGTTCGTGGCCGATCATGACCGAACACACGACTGGGAAACGTTGCAGGGTGGCTGGGTCTTCGACAAGGCTCGCGCTGGAGGAGGAAACCTGACATTCCTCGGCTGCCACTACCTTGATCTCATGCGATACGTTACAGGGGATGACTTTGTTTCGGTAAGCGCGCTGACGCGGGTCGTTGGTGGAGAACCTCTACCCGTTGAAGACGCAGCCGCCGTAACGCTCGAGTTTTCGAAGGGAATGATCGGGAACTTAAACTGCGGCTACTACACGAGTAAATCTGAATATGGCTCAGGTAGACATTTTGGGTTTTTACTGTGGGGCCGTGATGGTTGGCTGCGCTTTAATCCCCAAGGCTCGCGACGCGGAGACCCATTGGAATGGATGTCCCACACCGGCGTCCATGCCGGCGCACCGCATAAATCATGGACCTTCGATGCTGAAGCGGCGACCCAAAACGAGTACGACCTCACGACAAGTGCCTTCTTCCAGGCCTGTCTTGACGGCACACCACCTCCGCTAGAAAACGAAGCCGGGATGTGGGTTAACGAAGCTATCCAAGCAGCGTATCGAGCAAGCGAGACTGGACAACGTCAGCCTGTTGCAATTCCTGAGGCTCGGGGCTGACCATGAACGAGCAGCACGTCCAGCCTTAAGGCCGGGTGTAAATCGCGGTCGGATCGAGAACGGAAAGATCACCACGCTCGAGCTCGACCGTAGCGCCGTATTGTAGTGACGTCACCGAGCCACTCTGCTGGAGAAGATAATTGGGATCCTCGGCCACCTTACCAGCCGCAAAGCTGCGCATTTTGTCACCGGGAACCAGCCGGCCGACCGCATTCGCGACGGGACCAGCCTTAACGATGCCTGCCTCTTCCATAGCCTGACCCAGTCGATTGAAATCGTAGCCCGGATACCCCGTATCTCTCGGATAAACGGTGCTTGCAAGGGTTGAGCGAACCCCATCCTCATTCAAATATTTACGTTGTATCGATTGAACACTTCGGTGCCGAAGCCCAAATTCAATCTCCAGGACGTGAACTGCGGTGAAACTTTGATATGTCACCCCTAGCAACAAAAACTTCCCGCCGAGCTGAATCACTTTCGCCAGCGGGCTTTCGGAATCCCACGCCGACTCCCCGTAACTTGCAAAGAGTTCAGGCGCCAAAGGACCAATAACGCTAACGCTATGTGAGGCATGTGCACTCCGCCGACGACCAGCCCGCCTTCGAATTTCTTCAGAGACCGCACCCATCTCCGACGGTGTCTTGAGCACATCAAAGACGAACGAAGGAGATCCAACTGATCCAAAGGTAAATGAGGGTCCAACAAGCGTTCCCGAAGGGCCCAGTGCGTCAAGAAAGGCATCCACCACCGTCTGCGCACCTTCGTCGACCATGCCAAGACTTCGCAACGAACTATGCACCATCACCAAGTCGCCTGCGTTTACACCTAAGCGTTGAAGATCAGCTGTCAACGAGGTCTTCCCTGCGGCCATACAACGGTGCCCCTAGAATCGCTTCACATGCGAGGATACGGGTTATCCAAACGTCTATCGGTAAATCCACATGAGTGTCGAAACCCCCGTGCGTTGTGCGGTCGTCGGAACGAAGAACATCGCAGGCAAGCACATCCCCGTCTTACAGGCACTGCCAGAGAGCACCATCGTAGCGCTCTGCGATATTGATGCTCAGGCTGTTAGCACTGCCGCTCACCAATTCGGTGTCGACAAAACATTCACGAGCGTAGAAAGCCTTCAGGCATGGGGCGAGTACGACGCTGTTTATGTACTCGTGAGCGTTCTCGCCGTGGCTGATATTGCCGAACTATTCCTTCGGGCCGGCACTCCAACTTTCATAGAGAAACCACCAGGCCTTTACACCGTCGACACAGAACGACTGGCCGCCGTCGCCAATGAAACGGGGACGATAGCAACTGTCGGACTTAACCGACGGTTTTATTCAAACACGATGGCAGGCCGTGACGCCTTGCTGGAGACCGGCGAGGTCGTGTCAGTGACCGTCCATGCAGATGAAGATGTCGGACCCAAATGGGACGACCCTCGATTTCCTCCCGAAGTCGCTGCCCGGTGGGTGTACGCCAACAGCATTCATGCACTCGACTTGATTCGCTACTTCGGCGGTGACATCGCCAAGGTTTCGTCGGTCCAACGCAAGATAGGACTGCCAGTTCCTGACTCCTTCAGCGCCATCATCGATTTCGAGTCCGGGGCCATCGGACGCGCCCTAGCTGATCACTTTGCGCAGAGAGGCGGTCATCGCTACCAGGTACGGACCGCAACGGCGACGCTGACCTCCGGGCATACGCTAGAAGATTCTTGCACGCTCACCCGACGCAACCGTGAACCGGTCCAGTTCAGCCTGACGGGGCTCGATCGCAGGCTCAAGCCTGGATTCCCCGGAGAATCCAAGGCCTTTCTTCACGCCGTACAAACTGGAAATCCTGTGGAGTTCCCTTCCCCCACGCTTGTAGATGCGGTGAAAACAATGCAAATGCTAGATGCGATCACCGGCGCCAACGAATGGTCACCAAAAAGTAATCCAGTGAGCCAACAACCATCGTAAAGACATCATCAACTGGAATATCCGACGCATTTATAGATTGACGAGACCCATCCCAATCACCGCCGCGAGCACTCCAACGCCAGCTGTCCGCCCATGACGCTCGCGCCAATACAACATCCCAGCAGCGGTTGTTAACAGCATGGCCGCCGACGTTTGGATCGGAAACACTATCGTCCCAGGCAACACGTCGAGAGCCGCCACCAGAAATGTGAGTTGGACAACATTGGCAGTTCCCATAACCGCGCCGATAACCAAAGGCCTCGCTGTTGAGGTCCCGCCCATTCTCTGTGAAAGATCTGGTTGCAATCGATGCCTGAACATATAAATCCCAACGGCAACAGGAACCGATGCCACGAACGCGACGCACACGAACATCGGCGCATGAGTGGGCTCAGACAATTCATTGAACGCCTTTGACGCAGCTATTCCAGCACCAGTAAATACAAGCAGACCAATGATGGATGGCCAGTACCAGCCGGACCTTCCCCCACGGACTACCGTCCGCGATCCCGCAAGTAACGGGATAGAAACGAGCAGTAGTGTGAGCCCCATGATGGCAATCGGACCCGGCCGTTCCCCAAACACGACAATCGAAACGGCCGTAGGAATCACCACAGACAGGCGAAGCAGGATAAACGTCACGCCCACGCCTGAACGCGTAAGCAACCAGTACACACCCACCATGGTTCCGGCGTATTGGATGCCCTGAACCGAACCAAAAATTAATGTTGCCTGGTCGATCTCCAACGAACCGCTGAGGACAGCCCATATCGTGGCTACCACGGCAGCTAACACGTAGTTAACGGTCGCAATGAAGAAATAGTCATAACGGCCGGCCTGCGCCACACGTGTAGATAGCGCAAAAACTACGTTGAGCAGGACATGCAGGGTCAGGAAAATCATAAGGAGTACTCATGGTCGAGGCTCACACCGGTACTCCGCAAATCAACTATCGCCGCCGACCGAAGAAACACCACGTGCTTACAATGCCCAGAGACCAGGTGCGCCATGGCGCATCAACACCAATCGGAGTCCCCCATGGCGATCTACCTAAACGAGTCTGATGTAGAACATCTTGCTGACATGGAACTTGCCCTTGCGGCTGTCGAATCCTCGTTGGTTCGGCAAGGCCAAGGAACATCCAGCAACGTTGGGCGGCGACGGGCACAAATCAACAGCGGAGCTCTCAACATCATGGGAGCCGCTGATGAAAGTCTCGGTGTCGCGGGCGCCAAGGTTTACAGCACCTTCCAGGGCGGAAACGCACGTTTCGTCGTGGTGCTCTTCGACATCCGGACGGGGGCTCTTCAAGCCGTCATTGAAGCCGGCCGCCTTGGCGAACTCCGGACAGGTGCCGCGACCGGTGTTGCTGCAAAGCATTTGGCTCGCGAAGATTCATCCATCGTCGGCCTGATCGGCAGTGGTCGTCAGGCTCGAACTCAGCTGCTCGCGCTCCATCACGTGCGACCACTATCCGAGGTGCACGTGTGGTCACGCACCCCCGCAAATGTTGAGACCTTCGTCGAAACCATGCACCCGCAACTACCTGCATCCATCCATCAAGCAAGCACCCCTGCAGAGGCCGTCCGAAACACCGACCTTGTGGTGACCGCAACATCTGCTGCCACACCAGTGATCGATGCCAGTGACCTGGCGCATGGAATGCACGTGACGGCGATGGGCTCCAACAACCCGCGCAACACAGAGCTAAGCCCCGAAACCATCGAGGTCGTCGACCGGATATTTGTTGACGATCTGGACGGCGCTCACGTGGAATGCGGTGATCTGATCTCCGCCGCACAGGCCGGCCAGTTCCAATGGAGCCAAGCGACCGAACTTGGTCGCGTCGTCGCCGGTGAGATAGAAGGCCGAACCACAACCGACCAGATCACCCTCTTTGAATCCCAGGGGATCGCGCTCTGGGACATCGCCCTTGGACACGCCATTGTCCAACGCGCCGAGAGAAAGAACCGGGGCACCCCCATTGGTTAGCGTGCCGAGCCGCCATCAGGATGAATATGGATGCAGCGAAGAACCGTTACCACAACCGAACAGGGTCGGTTTATCGAAAAAAAGCTCGCCCCAGACCTTTACCCAACACTTGCCTCCACCGTTGCCTTCAAGTCCCCTAGCTCAGCAGCAAGACTCTTAAGACGATTTACTCCATAGCCACCACTGATCTTGCTTTCAACATCAATCAACACCGGTTCGATATTTCGCCATTTCTTCATACCCACCTTGGTCAGGCTGATACGGAAGGAACGCCGATCATCAGGATCCACCAAAACCTCCACGCTTTCGTCTGATATCAGTCGCTTAATGAGCGAGGATGTCGCAGCAGGACTACGACCCAGTCCCTCGGACAATTCGGACGGCGTGACGGAATCTTCTGACGAGGCAATAAATTGCAGTGTCCGGGCCATTGCCAGCGACATCCCGGTCTTTTCACAGGCTGAATTAATCTGGTCTGAAACTTGATGGGCCTGTACTAAAAGCTTGTGCAGCACAGAATTCCCCATGGAGCTAGACATGTTGCTTTTGTTAGAACGAGTCTTAATGCGATTACCCCTTCGTCATAAGAAATAAGGCTAAGAAAAGATGACGGCATTGACCGTACCAGCGATCAAGGATCACCCTTGTGATTTTCTTCACAAAGAGCCTGTTGCGTATTGTACCGTGGCCAAGTTTTCTCCAGCAGAATCCTGCAGTAGAAGGAAACACACACCTGTTTAGATGTTCCCCACACAAAACGCTCGGCGCACACACTGAAAACGCTGTCAGAAATCGAGACAAATAGCAACGATAATCCATCTCCGCCTGTCCACCTTCTACACTGGGACCGCACGACAAGAGGAGGCCTCATCAACGCATGAACGATGTACCACTTGATCGAACCGATATAGAAGCACTACTCCCTCACCGAGATCCCTTCCTCTTCATCGACCGGATTGTCGAGGTTGAGTACGGTCAACGTGCCGTCGGGATCATGGAAGATGCCGGGGCGTATGAAGACACTGTACTTCGAGGCCACTTCCCAGGATTCCCTGTGCTTCCTGGGGCCATCATCGTTGAAGCACTAGCCGAAGTTGGAGGGATCGCCGCCCTCGGAATGCCGGAAAACGTTGGAAAGATCGCGATGCTTACGGGCTTGGACCGCTGGAAGTTCCGACGACCTGTTCGCCCGGGTCACACCTTACGCCTCGAGGCCGAGCTGCTCAGATATAGAGGGAACTTCGGTCGTGCCAAAGCCCATGCCAGCATCAACGGCGATCTTTGTGCTGAAGGTGAAATCAGCTTCGCGATCATAGACCGCCCCGAAGATCTCTAGTCTCACGCCCTCGAATTCACAGAGTTCCAAACAACACAATCCGCTAACCGATATGGCCATTTAGCGTAGGCTCTGTGGCGTTACGTTCCTCCAAGCTGCAGGTGCCCAGATGAGTTGGACAAGAATTTCTGAAAGTGTCCACCGCTGGAGCGACACCTGCCAGGTGTACGCCATTGTTCGCGGCACGCACTGTGTCCTCGTTGATGCTGGGTCCGGTCACGTGCTGGACCATCTGGACGAGATTGGCGTCACCTCAATTGATTGGGTGCTCCACACGCACCACCACCGGGATCAATGCTGGGGAACTAACCAGCTTCGTGCGGCTGGCGCTCAGGTTGCTGTGCCGGAACACGAACGCCATCTATTCGACAACGCCGAATTGTTTTGGCAACACAAGCGGCTATACGACAACTACAACGACCGCAGCACGTTTAACACGGTCGGGCAAAACATCGCAGTGGATCGCGACCTGACCGACTACGAAAGTTTCACATGGGAAGACCTCGAGTTTATGGTTCTTCCCGCCAAGGGACATACCCATGGCAGCAGCATGTTGGTCACCAGCATTGATGGCCTCCGTCTCGCCTTTACCGGGGACCTTTTAGCTCATGGTGGCACCCTTCACGAATACCACGGCCTTGAATACAACTATGGTGACCGCCAGGGTGCCCTGTTCACGCTACAGTCGTGCCAAGCCCTACGTCGAGAAACACCTGATTTAGCCCTCCCCTCCCACGGCGAAGTCATCACCGATCCGTCCGCCGACTGCACAAGACTTGAGTCCCGGCTGATGGATCTGGCCCACCTTGGTGCGGGTATATCCATGATGGGCAACAACAGCATTACACCGCACGGGCTCCACATCCTGCCCGAACCCCGATTCATTCAGGTATCCCGACATTTGCTCTGGGGCGGCCCTCATACTTGTTCAAACTTTTACGTGTTGCTCAGCGAGTCCGGCGCGGCCTGTTTCATTGATTATGGGCATTCATTTAGCGCGCACATGGCCACTGGGGGCGAAAGAGAAGACGGTGACCGCATGCGCTTCATCGTGCATCACCTTGATGAACTCCGCGAACGATGGGGCGTCACGTCAATCGACACCGTTCTGATCACCCACATCCACGACGACCACACCGCCGGTGTGCCCTATCTCCAACGTCACGAAGCCACCGAAGCATGGGCACTCGACGAGGTCGCCCAGGTCCTGGAAGATCCAGCCGCTTGGGTAAGCACACCCTGCACACTGGCCACCCCTATACCGATCAGTCGTCACTTCTCAGACGGGGACCGCTTCCAATGGAAAGAATACGACTTCGAGATCTGGCACGCCCCCGGGCAGACAGAATTCCATTCCGTGTTTGCGGCAACTATTGATGGACAAAAAGTCGCCTTTACGGGAGATAATATTTTCCTTGCTGAAGCACCAGACCAAACCGGGGGGATCGAACCCCGCATTTACCAGACAACGGTCCTCAGAAACAGCTACCAACTCGCGATGCATCGAAAATGCGCAGATGTGATGGACGAAATAGCTCCGGATCTCGTGTGCCCAGGACACCGGCAATTGATCCCCTGGGACCCGTCGAAAAGCATCGAGTATCGAGACTTCATCAACCGACAGGAGCGCATCGTCCGATCGCTGGTTGGCGAACCTGCCGAAGATCGGGTCGACCTCTTCTGGGCTCGCTTAAGACCGTACCTGACGTCCGTCGCCCCTGGTGAACAGCTCACATATAGACTCATGCTCCGAAACAACCATGAGCGTCACGTCCGGCTAAGCGCCCGCCTACTATGGCCTGACAACTCCGACGCCACCGAGCTTTTGCACCTTGAGCTCGACGAGGACGACCGTGGGGACTTAGTTTTTGACGTCTCGGTTCCCGCCGGACTTCAGGGCCGTCAATTGCTCACCGCCGAGATCCTCGTCGATGGACTGTCACGTGGCCCGGTGACAGAGGCTGTTTTGGACATCCAAAACTAAGCGACCAAAACCTTCAAGCGTTTCACGTCGCTAGAATAGAGCTACTCCCGATAACTACTTAAAGGCATCACAAGTGGCTCGCGTCCTCATCACTGCAAAGATTTTCGAATCTCGACCTGTAGAAGAAGCCCTGACCATCGTCAGAGACGCTGGTCATGAAATTGAAATCGCTACGATCGGCAGCGCCTATCTAACTAAACAAGAACTCCACGATCAACTTCCGGGAATCTCTGCGGTGATGGCAAGCAGCGAGAGGTATTCACGAGCGACGTTTGAACAGTTCCCCCAACTCCAGGTTATCTCTCGACTCGGCGTTGGCTTTGATGCAATAGATCTCGAAGCAGCCCGTGACCACGAGATCCCCGTAATGATCACTGCCGGAACCAATGACACCACCGTCGCCGAATCAACGGTCGCATTGATGCTAGCGTTGGCCAGAGAACTTGGAACCTATTTCAAACAAGCATCAACCGGCGACTGGACACGGCCAGCAACTACCGAGCTCCGCAACAAGACTGTCGGCCTTCTGGGCCTCGGGAGAGTC
>CAZFVB010000005.1:0-3768 GCA_964522375.1 uncultured Chloroflexota bacterium | reverse complement strand
TGAAGTACGTTTTGTCGCGTCAGAACCATTCCCAGATCTCGAATTCGCGAAATCTTTCAACGTGGAACTGGTTGAACCAAACGAAGTTTTTCGTCGGGCCGACTTCCTCACCTTACATACACCTCTGACCGAAGACACCCAGAGCATCGTTAATGAAGAATCCCTAGGACTCATGCGGCCAGGCGCCTTCCTCGTCAACACCGCCCGTGGAGGGCTGGTTGACGAACCTGCACTCCGCAGTGCTCTTGAATCTGGCCACCTGTCTGGGGCCGCCCTCGATGTACGGACCGTGGAACCACCACAGCCTGGTGATGAACTGGCAGGTCATCCACGAATCCTTCCAACCCCGCATATGGCCGGGGTATCAACGGAATCGGTTGAACGTATGGCCATTGCCGCAGCCAACAACCTCGTGGCAGCTCTGCGGGGGGACTGGGACCGGGACATGGTGGTCAACGGGGTTTACGCAGAATGAGAGTGATGCACGGATGACTGCATCGCACGTGCACCCTCATCGGCCCGCTGACGCCCATCCGGATCCACTGCCAAAACGACGTCGATCCTTTGCCTTCGATATGGACGGCGTACTCTATCGAGAAGGTGAATTGATCGACGGTGCAATTGAAGCAGTCACGTCAATCCGAGCCCTAAACCTTCCAGTGTTTTTCGTCACCAACAACTCCCGTGAAACCCCCGAACAGATTGCGGTAAAGCTCCAGCAGCTTGGTGTTGACGCCGGCCCCGACGAAATCGTGTCTGCAGTGGTTGCCACGGTCGAATACCTTCGGAACCTCCCAGCTAAACCCGAACCGGTGCTGGTCATCGGTGGAGACGAGTTAGCAGAACAAATCGCAGGCGCCGGTTTTAGAGTCGCTTCGTTTGATGACAACGACGAAATAGATCTTGTCGTTGCAGGGGTGGACTTCAACCTGACCTACCCACGTTTGACCCGGGCAGTTCAAGCGCTGGTGAACGACGGAGCCGAATACGTTGCCGTGAACCAGGACCCCCTGTACCCCACGGTGACCGGACTGGCGCCGGGAGCTGGCGCTATCACAGCAGCCCTGACCGCCTCGTCTGGCGTGGTCCCGACAGTCGTCGGAAAGCCATCTCCTCATCTCTTTAACGTAGTGTTGGAACGAAGCCAAACATCTGCGCAAGACCTAGTCGTCATCGGTGATATGTTGCAATCAGACATCGCAGGAGCCACAAACATTGGAGCGACAGCAATCCTCGTGCTAACCGGAACCACATCACGGGCCGAAGCTGAGGCAGCAACAGGCAATCTTCGTCCAAACATCATTATCGATAGTCTCTGGGACCTTCCCTTGGACCAGCTACTCTCTTCATAGGGGCTACCGTGGCGTTTAAAAACCTTCGTGAATTCATTGAATTACTAGAGTCCAGAGACCAGGTGCGACGCGTCAAAGTAGAAGTCGACCCTCACTTGGAAATCACAGAAATCGCAGACCGGGTGATGAAAGCAGATGGGCCAGCCCTAATATTCGAGAATGTCCGAGGCAGTAATTTCCCTCTCGCGATTAACCTGCTCGGATCACCTAACCGAATGGCATGGGCCCTGGGGATGGACGAGTGGTCGGACCTGGAGCATCGCCTAGACGAGTTACTGGCTATGGCAATGGGCCCGCCCCCCAAAAGCCTTTTCGGGAAACTTCAGGTCCTCGGCGAGATCATTAAAGTTGGACGCATTGGACCAAAACCAATATCGCAGGCCCCGGTGCAGGAATGGGTGGACACCACGTCCCCTAGCCTTGATGACCTGCCGATCCCGACTTGTTGGCCGCTGGACGGCGGCCCGTACATCACCCTTCCGCTTGTACTGACACATGATCCCGTCACGAAGAAGCGAAATGTAGGCCTGTACCGATTGCAAAAGTTTGATTCCCGAACACTTGGCATGCATTGGCAACTCCATAAGGGCGGGGCCGAACATTGGCGTCGCAACGACGAGCAAAGTCGTCGCATGGAGGTGGCAATTGCGATCGGTGCTGACCCCACCCTGATGTATGCCGCCAGCGCCCCCTTGCCGCCGGACATTGATGAGATGGTCTTTGCGGGGTTCCTACGTGGACAGCCAGTTGAAACCGTTAAGGCCAAAACAGTAGATATCCACGTCCCAGCCCATGCTGAAATCGTTCTCGAAGGCTGGGTCGATCCCGCCGAATCGCGTCTTGAAGGCCCGTTTGGCGACCACGTCGGTTATTACTCACTCGCCGAGCCCTACCCGGTATTTCATTTAACTGCGGTGACGCGACGACGTGACCCCATCTACGTATCCACTATTGTGGGTCGCCCACCAATGGAGGACGCCTGGATTGGCAAAGCAACCGAACGTCTCTTCCTACCACTGGTCAGACTCTTCATCCCTGAGGTTGTCGACATGAACCTTCCGGTGCACGGCGTGTTCCACAACTTCGCGATTCTTTCCATCAAGAAGCGCTACCCAGGTCACGCCCGAAAAGTCATGCACGGGGTCTGGGGGCTTGGCCAACTCATGTTCTCGAAATACGTAATCGTGGTTGACCATGACGTCGACGTGCAAAATCTAAAGGAAGTGATGTGGCGCGTCGGGGCGAACACTGACCCTGCTCGAGACCTTGAACATGCGACTGGCCCCATGGATGCGCTGGAATTTGCAACGACAGAAGCCAACTTCGGCGGAAAACTCGGCATCGATGCCACTCGCAAAGGTCCCGAAGAAGGCTTCCCGCGAGAATGGCCGCCTGAAATTGAAATGGACGAAGCCATTGTGGAGCTGGTCGACGAACGCTGGTCGCGGTACGGCATCTAGGCACCCAACGTGAACTCCGTCGCGCCCATAAAACGGGCCCGTATTTATCTGGACGCGATCAAGTTCGAACACACTCTATTTGCGCTGCCCTTCGCCTACCTCGGCATGATCCTGGCGTCGCGCGGATGGCCAGGCTGGCCGATAGTCGTATGGACTACCCTAGCCATGGCAGGAGCTCGCACCGGAGCTATGGCAGCCAATCGATTAATAGATGCCGGACTCGACGCCAGAAACCCTCGGACCGCCACGCGAGCCATTCCTCAGGGGCTAATGTCCCGGCCAGAAATGCTCGGCCTTGCCACGGGTGGCTTCGCACTACTACACATTGCTGCCTGGCAACTAAATGGGTTGGCCCTAGCTCTCGCCCCTGTCGCGATGCTGGCGGTATCCCTGTACACCTATTCAAATCGATTCTCTTGGGGATGCCACTGGATTCTTGGACTTGTCGTCGGTATTGCTCCTGTCGGTGGATGGATTGCAGTCACCGGCACCTTCTCTCTGGAAGCCATTGTGTTGGCACTTGCCGTGATGTTCTGGATCGGTGGATTCGACGTGTTGTACGGCCTTCAGGATGTAGAGTTTGATCGGCAACATGGCCTGCACTCGATACCGGCACGCTTTGGTGTTCGCAAAGCCCTGTGGACCACACGAGCATCCCACGCCGCGACCATCGTTATGCTCCTGGCACTTGGCAACATCAGCAACCTTGGATGGCCCTACTGGGTAGGCGTTGGACTCATCGGCTGCTTACTGACATACGAAAACCTCTTATTAAAACCACATGATTTGAGCCGACTCAACATAGCTTTCTTTAATATCAACGGGTATATCGCCATCGTGGCGCTCGTATCGACAATCATGGGAGTTTGGCTTGACTAACCAACCCGGCCTGGTGATCGCCGTATCTGGAGCCAGCGGAGCTGTCCTTACCAACGCCACAGTGCACCGACTCCTCA
>CAZFVB010000004.1:24527-79335 GCA_964522375.1 uncultured Chloroflexota bacterium | reverse complement strand
TGACGGGGATGGGAGCTTCACGTGCGATCTGACGAGCAGCACCGATGATGTGTTCATCGACGACCATGTCACCGAGGACGAGTGTGCGTTTGTTCGCAGCCTCGGTAAGGATCTGGTCGATTCTCTCTGAGGTGATCATGCTGGGCCGCACCATGAATCAGCTGGAGGTTCGAGCCGTTCGTAGGTATCGGTTGGTTTCGTGTAAGGCAGTGCTCGGGTCTCCTCGAAGACGGCATTCCAAAGCCATAGATCCGTCGTAGCCAATCTTGTGAAGCGCAGAAAATACAGTGGGGAAGTCGATCATGCCTGTTCCGGGCTGCGCCCGTTGATTGTCGGCCAGGTGGACATGTGCGATCCATTGAGATGCGGCCAAAATCGACGTGCCGAGATCGTCTTCCTCGATGGACATGTGAAACGTGTCTGCGAGCACTTTAATACAGGGACTTCCGATTCGTTCCGCGATTGCTATTCCGTCGCTTACGGTGTTGACCAGGTGCGTTTCATATCGATTTAGAGGCTCAACCACAATGGTGACCCCGGCCGCTTCTGCATGGGGCGCTAACTGCTCAAGAGCGCGGACATAGCTTTCAATTTCGTCATTTACAGAAATTCCTTGTGGAAGACCTCCGCGCACGGGCACTGAGATGAAGGCTTTAATTCCGAGGGCGTTGCAGCTATCGAGGGCTTTCCGGATGTTGTTGATCCGCCGTTGCTGGGAAAACTCATCTCTGACCAGATCAAAGTCGGGGCCCGCCGGACACATGCTGAGGGCGGGAATTCCAACCGATCGAAGTGCTGCTTGGTATTCGCCAAGTTGTTCAAGGGCGTCGGTGTGAACCTCCACAGCTTCAAATCCAGCCTGAGCCAAGCATTCAATCCGGGAGGCTAACGAATCTCCCGGAGCTCTTCTGACCTGTGCGGCCAATTTCACGCTGGCACCCGTGTGTGAACTGAAAAGGCTAGCGTATCAGAGGCACGACCCGCTACCACTGCTATCATTTCAGGACGATCTACATCCGGGTACGGTAATTCCTTGAATAAGCGTAAGCGTGTTGCTTGGCAAAAGCATCGCCGCACGAAAAAGATTGGGCGGCTGCGTCGGAAGGCTGAGCGAGAATCTACAACCCCGGCTAGACGCCGGTCGCGCGCAAAGCCGTAGCTTTCGCTACGCTCGCACCACCTAGGTATGCCTGTGGCGAATGGGGTTCCGGGCGCCTTTAGCAGGACCCTTGCAAACGGTGTTGAAGTCATTGTTTTGCCTGTGCCACATACTCGAGCGGTAAGCATTTATCTCGCATCCCGTATTGGCTCGGGTACCGAATGTGCTGAACACAATGGGATAACGCATTTTGTTGAACACATGTTATTCCGAGACCGCAGTGGCCAGCCGTCTCTGATCGCTATCGCAATTGAGCGTCTTGGCGGCCAGATCAATGCAGCCACTGAATTAGAGATTACTTCGGTGGCAGCCAAGGTTCCGGTGGAGGCCTGGGAAAAGGCCCTGCGGTTAATCTCGGAAATGGTGCATGAGCCTGTCATGGATGAACGGGAGATTGAAAAAGAACGTTTGGTAATTCTTGATGAACTGGCAATGCTTGAAGATCTTCCGGAGGAGATGGCTCGCAGGGCTTTGATCTCTCGACTTTGGCCAGAGCACCCATTCGGGCGCGAAATTGCTGGCAGTGTCGCCACTGTTCGGGAGCTCGCCCGAGACGATTTGTCAGAAAGAGCGCGACACATGTTTGCCGGTGCTAATACGGTTGTTGCTGTGGCTGGTTCCATTGATCCGAGGAGCGGTCTAGACGTTTTGGAAAAGGAATTCGATGGGTTCACTTCTGGGTGCCGTCAGGAATATCCAAGCTTCGATGGCGAATCCAGAGTCGCGGATGAACCCATGCTCATTGGCAAGGAGGCTGAACAGGCCTATTTTTCTATTGGAGGGTTCGTGCCTGGGCGTCGTGATCCTCGCCGGTACGCCATTGATTTACTCGCTGCAGTTCTTGGTGCAGGATTTGGGTCACGGCTGGTGCAGGAGTTGCGAGAACGTCGCGGTCTAACCTATGACATTGGTGCCGACATTCTTCAAGCGGGTCACCACAGCGCTCTCACAATTGAAGGCTCGACGGACCCGGCCCGTCTGGTTGATGCCATCACCGTTGTTTTTGAGCAACTTGATGATGTGGCGGTGGTTGGCGTGACCGACGATGAAGTCGAGCGTGCCAGGAACTATGTTGTCGGAGCGCTTGTTCGTGCCTTGGAGGATTCTGCAGTAATTGCGGCGTGGTACGCGCGGGAAGTTGTTCTGGAACCTGAGGTTTGTGGGCCAGCCGATCTGATCGGTCGTGTGAGCGCAATTACCACGAACGACGTTAACTTGGCGGCCAGGTCCAGCTTTATGCAGGGTTGGCCAAACGTTGCGCTTTCGGGTCCAATTAAGGAGATTTCAAGAATCTCGGGCAAGGTACAGGCTTTAGCCAATGGTCACTGAACGCTCTCCGAGTGTTGTCGCTGCTGTCGGCCGGGAGTCACTAGAACGTGGTGACGTTGAGCAAGCCGAACGAGTATCTACCCTACTACTCGACTCTTTCGCCCGATATCCACGAGCCCTTGTGCTGCGCGCGCTACTTTCCGAGCACAACGGCGACTTTCAATCGGCTTTGGATGACTTGCAGATCGTGACATCTGCCGAACCCTCGAATTCGGAAGCACGAGCTATTCAGGCCCGACTGTTTCTTGCCGGCAACGATGTGGATCGTGCTCGTGCTACGGCCCGTCAGGCCTTAGAGTTGGTCCCCAATGACCAGAATGTTTTGTCGATCGCTCTTGGAGTGCTGAATGTCGACGCCGATGCCCTTGAGGTAAACGCGGCAGTTCTGGCTCGGGTGTACATGAGGCTTGGATGGCCTGAGTTGGCGGAACGGCAGGCACGCATCGCGATTTCCGAATTGCCGGAGCGTGTCGATGTTCGGCTGACATACGCGGAGACCTTGTGGCGCCTCGGTCGATTGTCGACATGTGAGGCTGAATGTCGCGTTGTCACCGATCAAGCAGAAGACTGTGTGCGTGCCGCTGTAATGCGAGCTCACATTCTGTCGGAGCGCGGGCGTACGGCTGAGGGTCAAGATTTACTCGAGCGGGTTGGGCAGATTGATCCTGAATTTGAAGAGGCTCGACAACTTCTTGCCTCTCTGGAAGTGCACCGACTGGTACTGCCGGAACTTCCAGTAGTTAAGGTTCCCGAAAGCCTCTTGACTGTCTTCGACGAGTCCGTGTCCGAGGTGGCCCTTCAGCAGTCTGACGAGGATCCTGAGCCCATTGTAAAGCACCTGAGAGGTCCCGAGCCTTCCATCCCTGTGGAATCTGGGGATGCAGGCGAGGAAAACTCTCCGGTTGGCAATGGTTCGTCACCCGAGACGAGATCTATGGACGAAGAAGGGGAGCGGGTGCCTGTTGCCGATGTGATGGAAAGCGTATCGAGCCAGGCCACTTCCACAGTACATCTATCTGAGGACCCGTCGGCTCCGGTCTTTTCGACAGTTGCCTGGGCTCATGATTTGATTAGGCGTCAGCAATGGAAGGAAGCACGTAGCCTTCTTTCAGACGTCGTTAGTGATGCGGCGATAGATGCCGACGAAGTGGATGCTCTTCTCTTGGAAGCGTCAGTCCACCCGGAGTTGAATCCCGACGGATGGAAGCTTCTGGGAGATCACTATATGCGGACCAGTCGACCACAGGCTGCAGCCGACGCGTATTTCAGAGCAAGGGAAGGATCTGATGAGGATAAAAAATGAACGCAACGGCTGATATTTACACGAATCTTCGGGGGATGGAGGGGGTCAGAGGTGCCGTTGTTTGGAGGTTGGGTGATGCACCGGTCGGTGATCTTGGAGGCGTTTCAGACTCCGCAGGCGCAGGTCTTTTGGCGGCAGGGATTGGGAGCATGGAACATGTGGTTGAGGCTGTTGGCCTGGGTCAGATTGAAGAGTTGTGGTTTGTGACGGGCGATGCACAGTGTCTAGCGATTCGGGTGGGACACTGGCAGGCAGTATTGATTGGTGGTATTAAGATTGATGTAGAAATGCTTCGAGATCGTGTTACCGAGATGCTTTCAGCGACGGAGAATTCGTCCTGAAATGCGCACCATAGGAGGTCTACAACGGAACGCACATTAATCCTGCTGAAGCCGGATGCGCTACAGCGAGGCATAGCGATGCAGATTCTTGAAAGGTTTGAGCAGCGCGGATTACGGATTGTCGGGCTCAAACTTCTGTCGGTGAGTGAAGCCCAGGCAAGTGAGCATTACGGGGAACATGAAGGCAAGTTTTTCTTCGAGGGGCTTGTTCAGCACCTTCAGAGTGGCCCAGTTATTGGTGCCGTGCTGGAGGGGACAGAGGTTATATCGATTGTCCGTGCGATGGTCGGGTCAACCCGTCCTCATGAGGCAGCGCCTGGGACGATCCGTGGAGATTTTGCGGTGGCTGGTTTGCGGAATCTGGTCCATGCGTCAGACGCACCAGAGACGGCGGCGAAGGAAATAGGCCATTGGTTCCGCGATGAGGAACTTGCCAGTTATGGTCGTGGGATTGATGCGTGGATCTTCGAGGCCTAGTTGAGTGGCTGCACGACTCCACGGTAACTCAGTATGAAAGTAAGAGAGTTTGAGGCGCGGTCTGTCTTCAGGCGGCATGGACTACCAGTGCCTGACGGTGTTCTGGCCACGTCTGCGGAAGCAGTAGTTGAGGCGGCTGAGACGTTTGCTTGTGAGGTGGTCGTTAAGGCACAGGTGCTGGCCGGTGGTCGCGGTAAGGCTGGTGGGGTGAAGCTTGCCAAGACACCCGCAGAGGCTGGTGAGGTTGCTCAAGATATCTTTCAGTTGACGATTGCTGGTGAGGGCGTTTCCTCGGTGTTGGTCGCGCCAGCAGTGGATATTGTTCGGGAGTTCTATTTAGGAATTGTTGTGGATCGAGTCTCTCAACAGTTGCTTCTGATGGCGAGCAGCAAGGGTGGTGTTGACATAGAAGAGGTTGCTGTCGCAGATCCGGAGGCGATACACAGAGTAGAGGTGTCCCCTGACGAGGGCCTTCCGGCGTGGCAAGCGAGAACTTTAGCTTTCCAATTGGGATTGGAGGGTGACCAGACCGCGCAATTCGTTGGGATTGCATCAGGCCTGATTAATGCATTTATTGATGTCGATGCTTCGTTGGCCGAAGTTAACCCGTTGGTGGTTGACGTCGAAGGGAATCTTTTGGCGATTGATGCCAAGTTGACGATTGATGAGAACGCCTTATACCGCCAACCAGAGATGAGGTCGGTTCGCCAGGAGGCTGAAGAGAATCCAGCCGAGCGACGTGCTCGAGAAGCAGGAGTGAGCTACATCAAACTCGATGGCTCAATTGGCTGTATGGTCAATGGCGCAGGTTTAGCGATGGCCACCATGGATGTGATCAAGAACCACGGTGGTGAGCCAGCGAACTTTTTGGATGTAGGTGGCGGTGCGGGGGTTGAGCGCATTACGGAGGCGTTTGACATAATTCTTTCGGACGAAAACGTTAAGGCCGTCCTGATCAACATATTCGGTGGTATTACTCGGGCTGATGATGTCGCCACTGGCGTGATTGAGGCCCGACGAAGCTTGTCGAGAGACGTACCGATCGTGGTGAGAGTGGCGGGGACACGGGAAGCCGAAGCTAAAGTCCTTCTTGAGCAAGAAGGATTGCGGGCCGAGGTGTCTATGGATCGTGCGGCGGCACGCGTCGTGGAGGCTGTCTCGTGAGTATCCTGCTTGATGGGTCAACTCGATTACTTGTACAAGGCATGACGGGTGGACAAGGGTCTTTTCACAGTCAACTCATGCGTGAGGCGGGAACACCGCTTGTGGCGGGTGTCACCCCTGGGCGTGCGGGCGAGATCGTGAAAAATCTTGAGGGCGTGCCTGTGTTCAATACTGTTCATGATGCTGTCGGAGCAACCAATGCAAACGTGGCCTGTATTTTTGTTCCTGCGCCGTTCGCCGCGGACGCCATACTTGAAGATGTCGCGGCTGGGATTGATGTGATTATTTGTTTAACCGAAGGGATACCGGTGTTAGACATGCTTCGGGTCATGCCGCGGGTGCGGGCGGCGGGAGCTCATCTGATTGGCCCAAATTGCCCTGGCGTTACAACTCCCGGTGACATGGTCAAGGTCGGTGTGATGCCGTGGGGCGTCCATTCACCTGGTCCTGTGGGTGTCGTAAGTCGAAGTGGGACTCTCACGTACGAGGTTGTCCAACACCTAACAAACCTCGGTTTAGGCCAATCCACAACGGTCGGTATCGGTGGAGACCCGATCATCGGCACACGATTTGTTGATGTGCTCAAAATGTTTGAGGCCGATGAGTCAACGACAGGGGTTGTCCTCTTGGGCGAAATAGGTGGAGACGATGAGGAGCGTGCGGCGCTCTATATTCGTGAGCGCATGTCAAAACCAGTGAGCGCCTTTATCGCAGGAAAGACGGCACCTCCAGAGCGTCGAATGGGTCATGCGGGCGCCATTGTGTCCGGCACCTCAGGAACGGCGAAGCTGAAAGAAGAAGCGCTAAGAAATGCGGGCGTAACTGTTGGGTCCACGCCGGAAGAAGCCGCGCGTTTGCTGGCTGAGCGGATCAATTAGGCGAACCGTCGACAAAGCCCCATAATGAGCAGACCTTTCAATAGTTTTCACGACGGACCAGTGCGCATGATGCAGCTTCGCTTTGTCCTGGTTGGATAGCGAGATGGTGAAAAACAATCTCTCGTGGATGATTGGTGGCCCTGCGCTGAGCGGTGGGGTTAATACGTCTTCCGAGGTTTTTGCTAAGGCCTGTGTCCGGGCTGGCTTGTATGTGTTCTCCAATATTGAATATCACTCGAACATCATGGGTCGTCACATTAATTATCGGGTGCGGACGAGCGACCGTCCTGTTCACTCCCACGTTGAGTCGATTGATTTGTTGCTTGCGCTCGATGCGGAAACATTGTTGGGGACGGATCCTCACCAGGATTACCAACGTCATGGTGGCCATCTGCATCGGGTGGCGCCTGGTGGCGTGGTGGTCGTTGATACGGCGGCCAAAGTAGATAGGGACGCCATAACACGTGACGATATTCACGTGCTTGAACTGGCCTATGACGATCTTGTTCAGGAGGCCGTGGAGGGGATGGGACAGGAGTACAACGCCCGCCGGCATAACGTGATGCGGAACATGGTGCCCATCGCTGCGAGCTGCGCACTGCTCGGCTTTGATGTGGCCAATGTCGTGGCCGTCGTAGCTGAACGATTGCCCACCCGTCATCAGGCCATGGTGGAATTCAACCGTGCTGTTTTAGAGCGTGCGGCGAAAGCTACGCACGAAGCCCATGCTGATAAGGGCTTCCACGTTTCCTTGGAGGAACAGCCAGACCGCAAGAAGCACATGCTGATCAAGGGTGTTGATGCGGTTGGCATTGCAAAGCTCCATGCTGGATGTGTCTTTCAAACGTATTACCCAATCGCTCCTGCTTCCGATGAAAGCGTCATGCTGGAACAGCATCAAGGCGACTATCCCATCGTGGTCCTTCAGGCCGAAGACGAAATCGCCTCAATGAATATGGCCGTGGGGGCGGCACACGCTGGCGTGCGCGCATCTACATCGACTGCTGGGCCTGGATTCAGTCTCATGGCAGAAGGCATTGGCTTTGCGTCAATTACGGAAGCTCCGGGTCCTGTTGTTGTGCTGTGGCAACGTGGAGGTCCAAGTACTGGCTTACCTACCCGCCAAGCACAGCAAGACCTTAGATTTGCACTGCAACCTGCCCATGGCGAATTCCCTCATATGGTGGTAGCACCGGGTGATGCGCGTGACGCTGCCCGTATGACGCATATGGCTTTCAATTGGGGGGATCGATATCAGATGCCTGTGGTTGTGATTGCTGACAAGTTCATTGCCAATTCTTTGGTAACCGAGGATGGGCTGGGGCTAGAGGAGCTTCCAATCGATCGTGGAGAAATATGGTCAAACGGCTCTAACGGGCAAGGCTCCTATCGACGACACGCCCTTACTGAATCTGGCATTAGTCCCCGAGCGTTGTTTGGGACACCTGGTGGTGCGTTTGTCACTACGAGTGATGAACACACTGAACGTGGGCGTATTGACGAACAGGTTGAAAACCGAATGGCTCAGATGGAAAAACGAATGGGCAAGCTGGACTTGGCTCTGCAGGAAATTTCTGACGAGTGGCAGTACGAGTTGATTGGCCCTAGGGAAGCCGAGATCAGCGTTGTAGGCTGGGGATCAACAAGAGGTCCCATTATTGATGCGTTGCACGTATTAAAGTCCGAGCATAAGATTTCTGCTAACTTCCTTCAGATCAAGATGCTCCGCCCCTTTCCGACAAAGGCGGTGAGCGAGTTCTTGGCCTCGGCAACTCGAGCAGTCGTGCTCGAGGACAATTACATGAGCCAGTTGGGAATGCTAATTGCTGAACAGACCGGTATTCAGTTGCATCGCCAAGCCCTGAAATATGACGGTCGACCGTTTTCTGAGGACGAGGTTGTTGAAGCCTTAACCACCCATCACACCTCCGACGCTGGTCGGCTCGTGCTGTCCCACCCATAAATGGCAGAAATGATTAACAAATGGCTGTAGTTGCATCTTCAGAGTTGACGGCGAAGTCGTTCGGTGTTGATGATTCCCATCCCGATTGGTGTGGTGGGTGCGGGGACTTTGGAATCCTTAGTGCGGTGAAGCAGGCGCTTGCCAAGCTTGGTCGTCCCCCGCATGAGATTGCAGTTATTTCTGGCATTGGCTGCTCTGGAAAGCTTCCGCATTACATTGGCACGTATGGTTTGCACACACTGCATGGTCGAGCCTTAAACGTGGCTACGGGTGTCAAGCTTGCAAACCGGGACCTCGAAGTCTTGGTGGCGGGTGGTGACGGTGATGGATACGGCATTGGTGCCGGATACTTTGTGAACTCGGGTCGTCGGAATGTCAATTTCGCGTACTTGGTCCACAACAATGGTGTCTATGGCCTAACAAAAGGTCAGGCCGCTCCAACGATGCGACGGGGTGTCCAGACAAAGTCCATGGCTGAACCGTCGATCCAGTCCAACGTGAATCCTATTGGCCTAGCGATTGCCAGTGGCTACACCTTTGTAGCGCGAGGTTATGCCATGGCTCAAGCTGAACTAGTGGACTTGATCCTACAGGCCATCCAACATCGCGGCACCGCCCTCCTGGACATTCTTCAGCCGTGTCCTATCTATAACGATTTGATGACGGTCGACTTTTTTAGAGGCTCTGACATCGGGAGCCAGCGCGTCTACAAGTTGTCTGAGGAAGGATTTGATGGGCGGGTTGCGGACGCAGGCAATGCGGATGAGATCGTGGCGAAACAGCAGGCTGCTATCGCGAAATCTTTTGAGTGGGGGGATCGTATTCCCACAGGTGTTCTTTACCAAGTAGACATGCCCACATATGAGGACGGCCTTGCAAGCCGGCGCGCCGAACTTGCTTCAACAAACCTTGTTGAATTGATGGACCCTGGTCAGGACGTATCTGGTCTCGAAGACGGGTACCGCTAGCTCTCAACAAAGCTTTGCGTTCTCTATGGCAGAACTTCTTTCTTTGATTTCTGTACTTGGAGAATCGCTGGTCTCTTTGTCACCTGTGCCAGACTCATCCCGTACAAGAAATGCCCCCGTAGCTCAGTGGACAGAGCGACGGCCTTCTAAGCCGTGGGTCGCAGGTTCGAATCCTGCCGGGGGTGCCAAGTGTTGACGAGCTGACAGCAATTGGTCCTTACTGCACACGGGTCTTTTCCGGGTCAGCTTGCAGAGAAATTCACGGAGAACTGTATACTCCGGCTCCGGTGGCCAGAGAACACAAAGCGCTTGCCGGAAATGTGTGGTCATTGAACGGGGGGATGATGGCATTGGACATGAAGGCCATTAAGGATGAACTTCGAGGCCCTGTGGCTCTCGTCATGGCGCCGTTTCACGACGACCTGCGCTTGAATGTGACCGCGTTGCGATCGAATCTGAAGTTCCTGGTCGACGCGGGTGTTCGCACTGGCAATGGGTTCGCCATTGCCCCCTGTGGCACGGGTGAATACCTAAGCCTGTCTGACGAAGAGCAGCAGGAGATGTTGGGGATCGCCTTAGAGACGGGCGGTGATGCCTTCCCGGTCGTGGCCGGTGTTGCCGGGTTGAACATTGACCGTGTCATCGAGCTAGGTCAGCGTTCTATTGATACCGGTGCTCGTTACGTAATGATCCCCCCACCGTGTTATTACCAAATTGATGAACAGGGGATGTACGACTGGTACCGCATTATTTCCGAATCCCTTAATGCGGGCATCATGATTTACGATCAGTCGTGGCGAGGAACCCTCGGCACCAAATTGACGATCCCCCTGATTGAGCGACTCGCTGAACTCCCAGGTATCGTGTCGCTCAAGTACGGGAGTGCGGGAATCTTCGACGAAATGGTAGTGGCGTTGGACCGCTACGCCGACCGCTTTGTGTTTATCGATAACTCTCTAGGGTTCACATCGACGGTTGCCCACATGCATGGAGCGACAGGGTTTATTTCTGCCCCACTCACCTGGTGGCCCGAGTTTGAACTCGAATATTTCCACTTGCTTGAGACGGGTGACTATGGGGCCGCAGATCGGCTGCACTCGACATTGGTTCCTTACATGGAGTGGTTCGGTGGCACGTATACAGGTGATGGCGGCTCGCATGGTTATTACCATCATGCTGCCCTGGTCAAGGCATCTCTTGAGTATGTGGGTCTATACGGAGGCCCGATGCGCCCTCCGTTCCAAGCGGTTTCAGATGGGGCTAAAGAGGACCTGTTTCGCGTGATGGAAGAGTTGGGAGTAAGCAAGGTCTCCGCCGCATGAGTGATAGCTAGCTATGAGGCTATTTTCAATGCGACGTTGGAATCCCCCTTTGACCTAGTGCTCTAAAGCTGTGATCCCAAACATAGAATCCTTGTGTTTGATTCCCTTCGGACAAGCCGCGATGTTTGCGGGGCTTTTCACATGACATCAGGACATGCAGAGAGATTTAGCGAGTTCCAACAGCCAGCCGGCGCCGAAGGCGTAAAAGACCTTGCTTTCTCTGAGCAGGAGTACGCGAGACGTTTACAGGGGGCGCAACAGAATATCGCCCGGCAAGGTCTCGAGGCGCTTGTATGCACGTTCATGCCAAACATTTCTTATCTCAGTGGCTATGAAACCCTTGCGTCAGCGGCGCCGGCGTTCCTCCTGGTTCCTACAGACGGAGACCCACTCCTTCTTGTCGATGAGTTTGAGGCGTACAACGCCCTGGTGTCATGCTGGCTTCAAGACGTGGTTACTTTCCCCTGGGCGGGGGATCCGATCATGGCTCTAAGTGAATTGTTGCGTAAGCGTGGCTGGGGACAGAAACGGCTTGGATGGGAGCATCATCAACACGGCGGCGGGTATCAGGCCTTCGTTGCCGTGCAGGAGGCGATCGCGGTTGACCCTATCTATTGCCATGGCCTTGTTGAACAGGTGCGGGCTGTAAAAAGTCGAGAGGAAATTGAATCACTGCGAGAAGCTGCTCGACTTACCAGCTTGGGGTTTGAGGTGGCGGTCGATGCGGTTGTGGATGGCGCGATGGACGCTGAGGTCGCGGCCGCAGCGTACGGAGCTATCATCGGAGGCGGCAGTGAGCGGATGTCCATTCAACCGATTGTCACGATCGGAGATCATTCGGGTATTCCGCACACCACCTTTCGTCGACGCCGTATAGCTCGTGGCGATGCGGTTCTCATGGAGTGGGGTGCGTGCGTCAATCGATACACGGCCCCTATGATCCGAACCGGAATTGTTGGGGATTTTGCAGACAGTTTGTGGGGCGACATGTATGTCGCTTGCCTTACCGCTGTCGAGCGCACAATTGCGCGGATGAGACCGGGGGCCTCTACGGTATCGATTGCGGAGGAAGCATCTGAGTCATTACTGGAGCTACCGACACAAGTCTTTTCTGACGGCAACCGTGGGTACTCGGTGGGACTTGGATTTGAGCCTGATTGGGCTGATGTGCCTGGTTTACAGATGGCAACTCGCGGATGGCGTAGTACGAAGTCGATCGAAACCTATCCCGTGCTTCAACCGGGACACGTGTTTCATGTCCGGGCCGTGGCACGTGATATCGGCCGCGCGGGGGTTGGTGTGAGTGAAACGGTTGCAGTTACCGATACTGGTTGTGAAGTCCTGACAAAGCGAGATCGTGAACTCGTTAGGACCTGTTGAACTGGAACACGTTGAGTCGATCGACGGTTATCTCATGTGGTGGACAGTGTGCCGGGGTGACCTTGCTCAACAACTGCTCAAAACCTAAGATCGTTTCGGTGTCTGACAATCCTACGGATGAAAAGAAGGGCAAAGATCATCGATGCAGGTCGTGCATTATCTCAATCAATTCTTTGCCGGCATCGGCGGAGAGGAAGCTGCGAACCACGAACTCAGTCTGAGCGCACATCCTGAAGGTGCCGCCCGTGCTCTTGTGAATCTAATGGGTGACACGGCTTCACTAAAGGCGACCATCATCTGTGGTGACAACACCTTTAACGAACAAACTGAGGAAGTAAGTGAGTCGCTTCTTCAGATGCTGAAGGATCTACGCCCTGACGTTGTGGTTGCGGGTCCTGCCTTTGGGTCCGGCCGCTATGGCCTGGCCTGTAGCCACGTGAGCCACGTGGCTGCCAAGCTTGAAATTCCGACTGTCACTGGCATGCATCCCGAGAATCCGGGTTTGAGCATATACCGCAGCGGTGTTCTTGCTATCCGAACTGAAGAAACGGCAGCCGACATGGCGCGGGCGCTTAGTGCGATGTGGAAACTGGCGTACAAACTTGGCACTGGCGAGGGCCGGGGACCGGCTGAAATGGACGGGTATATCCCAACTCGAGAACGTCGGCCCTGGGTGCGTCAACGTCCGGGGAGCGAGAGAGCCACCAACATGCTCATGGCCAAATTGCGAGGTGATCCGTTCGAGACCGAGATCCCCTACCGAACACCTGAAGAGGTCACGCCGGCTCCACCGGTGGCGAGCGTTGCGAGCGCCACGATTGGCCTGGTCAGCAGCGGCGGATTGATCCCGAAGGGAAATCCACATGGCGCCACCAACGGTCACTCCCAACACTACTACCGGCACTCGGTCGATGGCATCGATTCCCTTGAGCGCGTGCGGTGGGAGGCCTTTCACGGCGGCTACTTCAACGGCCTTGTTAATGAGAACCCAAACTATGTCCTGCCACTCGCGCAAGCCCGGCTGTTGGAGAGCGAAGGCAAGATTGGGAGGATTTACGATTCAATCTTCACCACGGCCGGAACCGGGACCCCTGTGGCTCAAGCCAAGGTGCTCGGCCAAGGTATTGCCCGGGAACTGCAGGAAGGTAAGGTCGATGGCGTGCTGCTCGTCGCAACCTGAGGAACCTGTAATCGTTGCGGTGCAACGATAGCGAAGGAGATCGAGCGAGCTGGTATCCCTGTGGCAATGATTTCAGCAATCCACGGTTTGCCGATGGTTACGGGTCAGAGTCGCGTGGTACGGGGGTGTCGGATCGAGCATGTCTGTGGAAATCCTGAACTAAGTGCCGATGATGATTTTTCCTATGGGGTGAAGATCACAAGCGCCGCACTGCGCGCACTGGAAACGTCCGTGACTGAACCGACGCTGTTTGATCCTGATACCGAGGCGCTGCCGACTAATACGGATGCAAGTCATGCGTCTTGACGTCGGTCGTTTTCCAGTTAGGGAGGTGGTTTTTGGGTCGGCCACCGCCTGGCGCGACGGAGTGCTGACGGTAGATCGGGAAGGACTGCTTCGTACGCTTATGTCAGACGGGTTGATTGAGAGTGTCGATCTGGAAGTCGCCATGCCTGGGGAAGCCGTGCGTCTGTGGCCTGTTCGGGATGTAGTTGAGCCTATGGTGAAAGTTGACGGGCCGGGCCAGGTATATCCAGGAATGTGTGGGCGCCCGGCTCAAATGGTTGGTCGTGGTCGCACGCATCGGCTCACAAATATGGCTCTGGTCGAGATATCAAGTGTTGGATGGCATGACTCCGGCCATGACCACGTGTTTATGTTTCTCGATATGGTGGGGCCGTGGGCTGATGTGATGCCATACGGATCCCTGGTGAATCTTGGGCTGGTAGTTGAGCCCAAATCTTCGCTTCCTATCCACGAGAAAAATCAAGTTATTCATGGAGCGACCCTCACCGTGAGCGACCTGCTGGCAGAGGCCGTCATAGATCTCGATCCTCCGGACACAGAGGTGTTTGAGCTTTCCCAGGTCAGCAGTAACCTGCCAAAAGTCGCATATCTCATGGGGTTGCATTCACCCCAGGCTATGTCGGGGTCGGCGGCGACATTTGGCAACGCGACCTATGGGCGTGGGTACCTGGACCCACCATGGCTCATGCATCCCAACGAGATCTTGGATGGGGCGGTCACCGGTCCATATCGAACGGGATTTGCGACCTCATGGACCATGTCAAACAATCCTGTGCTTTTCGACCTGTGCCGTCGGCATGGACAGGATATTGATTTTCTGGGGGTGGTCGTTGTTCGTACGGAGTGGACAACGTGGGCTGAAAAGGAGTTGGTTGGCAAGCAGGCAGCCAAGTTGGCGAAGATGCTGGGAGCCGACGGGGCTTTAATGACATGGGATGCTGGTGGAAATGAATTTATCGAAATCATTCGTACGATCGAGGCCTGTGAAGATATGGGCATTAAGACCGTCTTCCTCACCAGTGAAGATAATTCCTATGACGGAGCGCCGACCATGCTCGAGCCCATTCCTGAAGCGGACGCGATTGTGAGCACCGGGTTTTACCAGGCGGCTGTTCAGGAATTCCCGGAAGCTCCGGAGATGAAGCGCGTGATTGGATTGCAGGAAATGCCGGGTGGGAGTGGGCTGGATGGTCCCATGCGAAAACAAATGATGCCCGCGACCGCTCGAATGCCGGTCCCACGCAGGTATGACGATCACTACGGCTATAACAATCTAAGCGCAATTGACTATTGAGTACGAGTCAGCCACGGCCCGTTATCAAGGCCGCCCGGTTCTTCGTGGCGCACACGCCAGGCCTGGTTCGATATGGATCAAAGCCAGTACGGGAACTCCAAAAAGATGCGACGCTCGAAGGACAACTCGCGGCCTCTCTTCGAAGTTTCGAGGATGCGGCTCGATACCCGCCGCACCGTGCTTTGTTAGGGAGTTTGACGCCGGAGCGACTTTGGGATCGGAAGCGACCGTATTACCGTCATCTTGATGGTGAGGCTCAACAAGGACATCCCCACGGCCAGATTGTTTCCGGAGATGAATTCTTTGGCCTCCTAAAGGTTTCCGATCGCTTTGATTTAGTGTGGCTCGAGGAGGTGTTTGCAGCCCAGATTAGAGAGTCTTTAGAGGGCAATCCCCTGGTGACAGTTGCTGATCTAGCCTGCTTGGAGTCTGGCCACCCACGTAAGGCGATTCAACAGCAGGTGGCAGCGGGGACCGCGTTGCCCCTTCTTCGACCCGACGGCGATCTGGTCGGATGTATTAGCCGAGATCACGATGAAGACGAGAGTCTGAGCGCTGCCGTATTGCTGGAGAATCTTGCATGCAAGACGACGGGAGCTTTTGCTCTGCGGTCACTTCTTCGGGATTCCGGGGAGGATCCATCCACGATCGATTATGTGCTGAACAGTGGCGAGGAAGCTGTGGGTGAACGGTATCAGCGCGGTGGAGGCAACTTAGCGAAAGCCATCGCGGAAATGTGTGGTTGCGACACAGCCACAGGGTCGGATACGAAGGCTTTTTGCTGCGGTCCAGTACATGCGCTGATGCTTGGCGCGTCACTCATTGCGGCAGGTGTTGAATCCAAGGTTGTCGTGGTTGGTGGAGCTTCACTGGCCAAGCTTGGCATGAAATTCCAAGGTCACCTTAAGCACGAAATGCCTGTTCTGGAAGACGTGCTGGTAGGCGTCGCCATGCTGCTTGATGCCGATGATGGGGTGTCGCCCCTCCTGCGTATGGACGTCATTGGGAAACACCCAGTGGCGGCTGGCTCGTCACAACAGGCAATACTGGAGCATCTCGTAGCAAAGCCGCTGGCCAGCGCGGACTTGCAGTTTTCAGACATCGATCGCTTTGCCACGGAACTTCATGATCCGGACATTACCGAACCCTCGGGGAGCGGCGATGTTGCCATGCGTAACTATCGTCTGCTTGCCGGCCTAGCGGCTATTCGTGGTGAGATTGACCGCAGTGACCGGGATGAGTTTGTCCGGGCTCGTGGCCTACCCGGGTTTTCTCCTACGCAAGGACATATTGCGTCCGCCATCCCGTACATGGCGCACGCAATCGAGGGGCTAAAACATAGGGATCTGAGACGCGTGATGTTCCTCGCGAAAGGGAGTCTTTTTCTTGGACGTATGACCCAGCTGTCTGATGGTCTCTCGCTTATATTAGAATCTAACCCTGATCAGAATTTCTAGTGGTCGGCAGAAAGAACAAGGATCAGCACATGGACCTTCGAGGCAAAAAGATCATTGCGCTTGGTGAACGAGATGGGGTGCCCGGCACGGCCATTGGCGAATGTGCCCGAAGCGTGGGCGCTGAAGTGATCCTCGAACTCACGCACTGCTTTATCTGAACAGCCTCTGGCGGACTTGACCTGGACGGTCAGGCAGAGATTCAAAGAACACTGGAGCAGGTAGGTAGCGACGATACGGTGGTCCTCCTGGGAACACCAACACCGGAAAGCAGCACCTTGTATGCCGAAACCATGACGACCGGTGATCCGACATGGGCTGGTCCGCTCGCCGGATCCAATCTCAACCTTCCCGTCTACCACATCACTGAGCACCAAATTTCCCAACAGGTTGAACCCTCGGTCTATGAAGCGGAGGTCGGACTCGCTGAAATGGCCCTGGACGTTGAGGACATCGCGGAAGCCGTACAAGGGGTTCGTGCCAGGGCGACGGAACTGTAATCACCTAGTGAGCAAGATTGGTGTCTGCTAGCGACCTGTTTGAATGGGGTGACCGCTGGTCATAGACTTTGGTCAAGAAACACTCCATTGTCACGAGAGATCTGGGGAAACACGTGAGTACCCGTAAGCTTGCTGGCTGGTTCTTGACGATTGGTCCTATTGGACTGCTCTTAATCTTTGGGTTCCTACGTACTGCATTACTGGGTACAGGCCAGGATGATCTTCCAGGCGTTGTTTTGCAGGCAACTCTTGACAACAGGTTTGCCGCATCCCTTACTGGACTCCTTGGGGGTGTGTCGTTCTTTGCTGTACTTGTTGGCTTCGGAATGCTCGCACTTGAAGCTCGGGCAGGCTCGGGCGCCGGCTCAGCCCTCGGGTCGGCCTCAACGGTTATTTTCCCTGCCGTGCTCGGCGTGAGTCTTGCCAACTGGGGGCTAACCAAGGGAGCACCAGATGTAGCGCTGAAGGAAGGATTAGGATTTGACGCCGGATCAACAACGTTGATGATTGCGACAGAGATTGGCTCCGGGCTTGGTGTCCTCTGGGGCCTTGGTCTTGTTTCGCTGGGCATAGCGATGGCCTTCCAAAAGATGCTCCCTGTCATTTTGGGATGGCTCCTCGCGGTGGCTGGAGCACTGCTGTTTGTGAATGTCTGGGTCGACAACTCAGTGATAGGTCTTGTCTCTTGGATCGGATTTACGGTGATAACTGTTGCGGTTGGCATTGCATCCCTTCGGACACAAGAGACCGGCTAATCTGAATTCCTTCCGGTGAGACTCTGGTTTATCGGCGACGGTTTGCTAACGATGCCTTCTCTGGCTAGCTAACGCTACCTTCAATTCGGTCTCTTGCGGTCAACAAGATAGTTGCCGTAAGCGGATCTTCATCGTGGAAGCATTCGATTACCCCAAGCTACGCACCGTAGGCTAGTTCTCGACTCATATAGGTGGTGGATTACATGCATCGCGGCGGCATGACTGATCAGGCCGAATTTACGGTGGCTCGCGCAAATGAAGCGTTTTTCAACGCGCTCCGTGTATTCCGTCTTGTGTGGACGACAAGTCCGAAGCTCACAGGTCTGCTGCTCGGATTTACTGTCGCCAGTGCCTTTGCGCCTGCGGCGACGGCATATCTGTTAGGCGCTGTCCTGACGGCCGTCGATGATGCCATTCGTGTTGGAGGAGGATCATTTGATCGTGTTGCGCTGCTGGTAGGGATTCAGGCAGCTGTGGTTCTTGCGGCATTCCTGCTTCGCGCCGGCCGTGGAGCAGTCAGCTCGATACTCGGTGATCTCTTTAGCAATCGGACAAATCTCATGATCCTCGAGAAATCAGAAGAGCTGGATATCTCCTATTTCGAGAATTCGGATTTCTATGACCGGTTGGAAAACGCACAACGCGAAGCCCGCGAGGGCCCCATGCAAATCGTCTCGGAATCTTTTGGTGTGGTGCAACAAGCAATAGCCTTGTTGACGCTGGCGGTGGTTCTTTTTTCGATTTCGTGGTGGATTGTCCTGGTGGTGCTCGTGACCACCACGCCAGCACTTCTTGTGGAGATCAAGTACGGGCGGGAGCGTTTTCGTCTCCAGACGTGGCGGTCACCTGAAGTTCGGAAGCTCGGGTATTTCCGATGGCTGATCACTAACGATGATTACATCAAGGAACTCAGAATCTTTGGTCTTGGCCGACACTTAATCCGGGTATATCGAAAAACATTCGAAAAGTTCTTTCGAGAAAACCGAAGTCTTACGCTTCGGAGTAGCCGAGCGACTGCCTTCCTCCAAGGTATAGGAGCCGTGTCGAGCGCGGGTGTCTTTACCTTTGTGGCGTACCAGGTGGTTCAGGGCTTTCTTCGCATTGGGGCGCTGGGAACGTATTACGTGGCGTATCAACAGACCGTTGATGCGAGCAACCAACTCTTACAGGGTGTTACGCGTATTTACGAACGCGGCCTTTTCGTAAACAATTTTTTCGAGTTTCTGGAATTTCAACCCCGCATACAGGCTCGCCCGGGAGGTAAAAAGCTTAATCGACCACTGGCTACAGGTCTCGAGTTTCGGAATGTGACCTTCAGTTACCCAGGAACCAACGCCCCTGTCTTGCGGGACGTCTCCTTTACGATTGCACCGGGTGAATCCGTAGCCCTTGTCGGGGCTAATGGCGCAGGCAAGACTACTTTAGTGAAACTCATTTCCCGATTCTATGATGCGGACGCTGGCCAGATCCTGATCGATGGACTCGATATCCGCGACTATGACGTCGATGACCTCCGGACGCAAATCGGTGTAATTTTCCAGGATTATGGGAAGTATCAGGAGACGGCCCAGACCAACATCGGGTATGGATCGTTGCCTGATATCGACGATCTGACTCGAGTCCAACATGCGGCGGCGCGTAGCGGGGCCGCAGATGTCATTACGGACCTTCCCAAGGGGTACGCCACCCAATTAGGCCGATGGTTCCGTGGAGGCGTAAACCTTTCGATTGGCCAGTGGCAAAAGATTGCGTTGGCGAGGGGCTTTATGCGTGATGCCCAGATGTTGGTTCTCGACGAACCAACGTCGTCACTCGACGTGCAGAGCGAGCATGAGGTTTTTGAGCAATTTCGTGCACTGGCTGAAGACAAGATGGCGATTCTAATCTCGCATCGTTTTACAACGGTCCGAATGGCTGACCAGATCCTTGTGCTTGATGAGGGTCGCGATATTGAACATGGAACCCATCAAGATCTCATCGAACTCGGAAGGCAGTACGCGCACTTGTTTGAAATGCAGGCACGGGCTTATCGGTGAAGATTCGTCCTGCACTAACTAGCGCTAGCCTTCCAACATGCCAGCTTGTTCGAGCCAATCTCTGATGGTTGCCCGTTCCTCGTCGTCCATAGCGATCACTGGAGGCCGCGTGATGGCGTTCGGAAGCCGACCAAGCATCACCATGGCCTCTTTCATTCGTGCGTGGGCAGTGGCAGATGGTTCACCGAGTCGATACACGGCTTGAGTCAGCGGAAAGATACGATCTTGAACATTCCGGGCTTCCGGATAATTCCCACTTAGGCAGGCCTTCACGAGCGCGGTGATGAGTTCAGGCACGAAGCCAGCGAATCCGACGAGGCCTCCATCAGCTCCGACGAGCAAGGTGGCCATTAGGTATTCGTCGTGACAACTTAGAATCGCGACGTCCGGAGCTTCTTTTCGCATAGCCCTGACGTTGAACTCGTAGCGTGCCAGGTCTCGATCCCCATTTTTTACAGCTACGACTTCGTCGAGGGTGCAAATCTTTAGCAATTCTTCTGTGTAGTAGTGTGCTTTTGTCCACAATGGGTACTGGTGCACGATGATGTCCAGGTCAGTCGAAGCCGCAATGTCCTTAAAGTAGTGGTACGCGGCATCGGGTTGTCGGCCGAAACGCAGCCACATGTGGGGTGGCATCACAAGGATGCCCGTAGCGCCAGCATCTTGGGCGTGCTCGGCTAGGCGAACAGCTTCTGCGGTTCCCTCCGCCGTAATCCCACTTATGACTGGAACAGCACCATTGGCGGCTTCGGCCATAATGCGCGTTACATCGGCTCGTTCTTCGGGCAACAGGGATCCGCATTCACCTGTGTGGCCATTACAAACGAGGCCTCGGATGCCGTCATGGCCGCAGAGCCATTGCGTGTATCGGGCGAGTTCGACCTCATCGATTGAGAGATCTTGTTTGAAGGGACATAGAGTGGCCGGTAGTACACCGTGCCAATGTGGGCCTCGACCAGTCATACAGCCTCCGTGGATCTACCTCATCTCGAGCTTAGCGTAAGATACCCGTGAACCGACGACCTGTGAGATATCCGATGCCATCAACCGTGTACACCATGGAGATGCGGAGTCACTCAACCCAGACGGGGCTAGTGGCTCAAGCGCTTCGATTGTTTGAAGCTGCCGGGTACGACGATCTCGTCAATCCTGGCGATATTGTGGCGGGCAAAATCCATTGTGGTGAATGGAATAACACGGCCTATCTACGTCCGGTATACGCACGTGCAATATGCGATCGGATCAAAGAACTTGGCGGTAAGCCGTTTGTTTGCGACACCTCCTCGTAGACATACAGCCCTACCGCTGACCGAGTCACTGCGCCGGACTTGATGCGGGTGGCCGAGCGCAACGGGTTCACCTCGGCAACTCTAGGGGCTCCTTTTATCGCCGCTGACGGATTCAATGGCACCGATGATGTTCATGTGGATTTGCCAGAGGGCTACATCCTCCAGGAGGCCTATATAGCGAAGGCGCTCGCCCTGGCCGATTCGGCCATTGTGCTTACGCACTTTAAGGGCCATCCCCTGGGCATGGTCGGGGGATCCATCAAGAACATGGGTATTGGTGCCCAGTCAAAGCGGGGTAAGTACAACGTGCATATGGGAGGTCATCCCACCTACAGTCTTCCAGCGACGGTTATTGAACACCCTGAACATGTCAACGATGCCGTCCTCAATGCCATTCCTGATGTGTGTCCGTACGGCGCCCTTGAGAAAAACAACGGCTCTTACCAGAGGCATCGGGACAAGTGCACCAGTTGTCTCGGCTGTCTGGGCTTGATGGTAAGTAACGGTGTATGGGAAACCCCGATTCAGTATTACGCGGCCTCGCAGGCAGCTATGGCGGATGGCGCGCTGGCCGCGGTCAAAGCTCTCAAGGGCAAGGTTGGATTCCTCAACTTTGCCATCGACATATCACCCCGGTGTGATTGCGTGGATCACGCTGACACTGCGCTCGTTCCCCACATCGGCATTTTTGCTGGCCGAGATCCGGTAGCGCTTGACCAGGCATGCCTTGATGCCGTGGTGGCTTCACAGGGCACCCCTGGATCTGCTGCCGACGATTGGGGCGTGATGGGAGCGGGCGACCACAAGTTTGCGCATGCGTCAGGTGTTTCGCCGGACGTGATTGGAATGAGCGAGGAAATCCAACTCAAAACCGCCGTAAAAAATGGATTGGGCAGTACAGAGTACGAGTTGGTCGAGGTGGAACCGCACGACACCAACGATGCGTATCTTGACCCAATGGACCGTCGGAAGATTGGACTCAAGTATGGGCCGTTGTTCCAACGAGAGAACCCGTTCCCTGAAGAACGGCATGACGGCCTTGGATTTGATCGTAAGACTGAAATTGATATTGAAGCGGTGATGTAAAGGGGAATCTATGAGTCGCGCCGAGGACCAGGTGATTGAAGCTCACACATTGCTTGTTGCGTTACTTCCACACCATTCAGGGGCTATGGCTGAACGACTGCAAACGCTCGTTGCGGCCCTGGAAGAGGTTCAAAGTCACGTGTTTATCAAGGGTGCCCTCGCGGTGCCATTTACAGCAGCTGTTTCACGGTCCGCTACCGCAGCCAGTGACGCGTATGGTGATGGGTCCTCGTCAGATCTAGCCGCTCTCGAAGCTGTGGAGGCGTCTGTGATTAAGCTGCAAGGAAAGACAACAGGCTCTGGAGGGATCGCAATTACGTAATGGTGCTGTTGTCGGCAAAGTAGTGGCTACGTGAGCATCCTTGTGACCGGGGGGGCTGGCCGTCTTGGGACGCAAGTTTCTCGCATGCTGGCATCTTCAGGTGCTGAGGTTCGGGCTTTCGACCTTCCCCAGGCCGATTTCGCGCACGTGGAAGGGGTCGAAGGTGTCACGGTGGTCAAAGGCGACCTCACAAAACCATCTGATCTTCAAGACGTGATTGCTGATGTGGAGACCGTGGTCCACCTGGCGGCCATTCTTCCTCCACACTCTGAAAGAAATCGTGAGCAAACGTTCCGTGTGAATGTAGAGGGTACGGAAACCCTGTTGCATGCTGTCCGACGACATGGGGCTGATCCGCACCTTGTATTTGCGTCGTCCGTTGTCGTGTACGGGGCCTGCGATCAGTCAGATGCCATCGTCTCGACGAGTCACACGATAAACCCGTCGACCATATATGCCGAGAGTAAGGTTGCCGCGGAACATGTCGTCAAGGACCTGGTGCCGTCAGCAACAATTGCTCGGATTTCAGGGGTCGCTGTAGCTGCGGTTCTTGAGCCACCCGAACCCTGGCCTTTCACAAGCGAGCAACGCATGGAATTTGTCCTCGCTGAAGATGTTGCCGACGCCATTGTGCGACTCGCAGGCCTGTCTAAACCTGAAGGCCATGTGGTGCATGTGTCTGGTGGGGAAAGCTGGCGCATCACGGGACAACGGTATGCCAGAGATTACCTGGAGGCACTTGGACTTCCGGCGGACATTGCTACCTACCTCGAAAACTCGCAAGCCTTTGCCTGGTATGAACCGAGCCCACTCTTATACGAGCTTGGTTTTGAGCCAACCGCTTACTCGGTGTATATGGAACGTGTGCGTTTATCTGTAAAAGCGTTCATGGCGGAGGCCGAGGGCTAGACCAATGCCGGCCCATCTCATTGAAATTGAGGACCTTCCGTTTGTTCCGTCATGGTTTCGTGATCTAGGCACCGATTGGGTCCGATTCACCTCTGAGCGAATGGGGCTATACCGCTCTGCAGCAACCCGCATGGCCGGATTCCTCAAGGATTTGGATGGTCCTCATGTTGTTGACTTGTGTTCCGGGTCTGGTGGCGGTTGGTTATCGCTGTTGCCGCAACTGGATGATCTTGGCGTTGGCAACGTGCGTATAACCCTCTCTGACAAATACCCAAACCTTCGGGCTGCGAACTACTTGGCTCGAGAGTCCGGGAGTCGCCTTCAATATTCCCCGGAGGCATCCGACGTTGTTAGGGGTGCGGCCGACAGTGCAGATGCCTACACCATGATGCTTGCCTTCCATCATTTTCCTGAGAATGTCGCCGTGCAAGTGCTGACCAGATTGACGATGAAGGGTCGGCCTATCGCCATATTTGATATCTGGGGCCCAGGTGTTCTTCAACGGGTTCCCCGGGCAATTGGCTACTTGCTGTTTCCGGTGGCTCTCATCCTCAACATTTTCGTGCCTCTTCTGGTCCTCATCGGAACACCCAGGGTGCGTCCGTTTCGGTGGTCAAGGCTCATCTTCACCTATCTGTTGCCGTTCATACCTCTCTATATTTGGTGGGACGCGACAGTTTCAATTCTTCGTGCATATGACCAAGATGGCCTTCGCCGCATCGTACGCCAAGCTAATCCTGCGAAGTCATTTGAGTGGCAGGTGGGGCTAACCAGTGGGCCAGGCCCGAAGGCCCTTTCGTACATAATCGGCATTCCCAGATGAGGGGCTTATGAAACTCGGATTCAGTACGTGGGGAATGGCTACGGTAGACATTGAGGATGCAATCCCCGCTCTAGCAGCAATCGGATACCAGGGTGTTGAATTGGCCGTCGCTGAGCGATTCCCCACCAAGCTAGAGTCCCTCAATGCCAAGCGGCGAACCCTTATACGGTCGCTTTATGCAACCCATGCACTAGAGTTGCCCGCAATTGCTGCTCATTCTTCCCTCCTGCTTACTGAAAAATACGCTCACCAGCAGAGCATGAAGAGGATCAAGGGATCCATGGAACTGGCATTGGATCTTGGAATGCATGCCCCGCCTGTTGTCATCACCACGGTAGGTGGCGAGTCGGGAACATGGGCGTCTATCCGTGATGTGCTGGTAGACCGAGTAGGTGATTTGGCGCGCCTGGCCGAAGAATCAGGGATCCTCTTGGCAATCGAGCCTCACGTGGGCCAGGCCCTGCACACTCCGGACCAGATGCTAGAGCTACTGGAAAAGGTTTCCTCGTCTGCTTTAAAGGTGAATTTCGATAACAGCCATTTCTTAGCGCAAGGAATTCCAGTTGAAACATGTGTGTCGATGCTCGGGGCGTACTCTGTAAACACTCACCTCAAGGGCGTAGACGGAGTTGAGCCGAATTTCCGCTTCTTAACTCCCGGCGAAGACACCTATGACTACGCCTATGAATTTGGGTTGATGGCAGCCACTGGTTACAACGGATACCAAACCGTTGAGATCTCCATGCAGGTGCAGGCTCGCCCTGACTACGATCCATTTCAGCACGCCGCGTTGGCGTTCGAACGGCTGTCATTGAGTGTCCCGACGTCAGGAGATTCCTAGCCCCGATCTCTGCCACCTTCACCTGACTTACGGAAAGCTGATTTCGCTCCCAGGCTTCATAGGCAACAGTCGGGTTCGGGGAGTGAGTAGGTCTATTCGGTCTTTCAGGTCCTTGAGGTCAGCAGCCTGGTTGGGGAACGTATCGTAGTGGCAGGGGATCACCGCTTCTGGCCGCATCAAGCCGGCCGCCACGGAAGCTTCTTTCACACCCATGGTGTACTTGCCACCGACGGGCATGATAACGAGGTCCGGGGCATACATCTGGCTAATCAACGCCATGTCGCCAAACACTCCTGTGTCCGCGGTGTCATAAATTACCGGGCCATCCTGAACTGTTAGAACAAATCCACAGACACTTCCATCGGGCTCCGCATAGATTGTTCCGTCTTTATACGCATCGCCATGTAGCCCCGTGGAATGGTCAGCACGAACCATGGTGTATGTGACTGACCCAAGCCCGACAGAGCCCCCTATATTCAGGGGGATCGAGTCGGTGTCATACCCGATCCCATGCGTTGAGGCGTAGCCGGCAATTTCCGGGCTTGCAATAAGTGTCGCTCCGGTCTTTTTTACGAGTGCGATTGCATCACCTAGATGGTCGACATGCCCGTGAGAAACGCAGACCACATCCGCCCGATCAATATCCGCAATGGACACGGCACACGACGGGTTGTCATCAAGCCACGGATCGAAGTAAATCACCTCATTGCTGGCAGTCGTGAATCGAAAGGAAGCATGGCCAAGAAAGGAAATGTTTACGGACTGCATGAGCACTACTCCCGGCTAACAACGCTGTCAGAATGTTGCACCTTAAGTATTCCAGTAAACGTGCACGTAATTCCAAGGTACGCAGCGCATTGATCTTGATATCAGCGTTCTTCGTTCTAGGAATTTCCACCCATCGACTGCCGATATGCGACAACTTCTTCCACGCTGACGATTGGAAGATCGTGTTCACGGGAGAATTGTTGAAGGTCTGAGCCGCGGGTCATGTTTCCATCAGACCCCATTAATTCACAGATCACTGCTGCGGGCGTGCATCCGGCAAGACGCGTCAAGTCCACACCCATTTCAGTCTGGCCTCGTCTACCCAGCACACCATTGTCGTGGGCGCGTAGCGGGAATATGTGGCCAGGACGGGCCAGGTCTGAAGGCTTTGTTTCGGCAGCAACAAGCGCCTGAATCGTAAGGGCTCGATCGAAGGCGGAAATTCCTGTGGTGGCGCCATCAACAACGTCGACAGAGACGGTAAAGGCGGTTTGAAGTAACGCCGTGTTCTGATGGATCGGCACCATCAAGCCAATCTCAAGGTCGTCCAGACGCTCACCGGTCATTGCAACACAGATCAGGCCTCCCCCGGTGTGTGCCATGAACGTCAAGGCTTCAGGCGTGGCAAAGTCCGCGGCAATAACAAGATCAGCCTCGTCTTCTCGGTCCTTGTCATCAACAGCTAGGACCATGCGTCCATGGGCCAGTGATTCGATCGCCCGAAGGACAGCAGGCGTCCTCATTGCCATGGCCGCCGCAGACCCGTGGGAGGTGCACATAAGTTCGTCATTGGTTCAAAGTTGTTTTCATCATCAACAGTCCAAATAATTGTCGCAGTTTCCGATCAAATGCGTTTACCATGTGTACATCGCTGGAAGAGCAATACACCAGCGGGTTCGCGGACAAAAGCTTTCTGCATCAGTCATAGTGAACCATTCCTGAATATCCGCGAATCTACGTTGCGCCCTGAATTGCCACGGCGTTTGTTTGTCGCCGTTGCATGCGACTGGGAGTTTTATGTCAGTTACTTTTGCCCAATTGGGCGTTTCTGCACGCATTTGTCGTGCTCTTGAGCGTGATGGTATTTCTGTCCCGTTTGAAATCCAATCCGCCACGATTACCGATGGACTTGATGGTAGGGATGTCTGCGGTCGAGCCCCGACGGGTTCTGGTAAGACCATCGCGTTTGGTATCCCTTTGGTTAGCAACCTTGAACGAGCCAACTCCAAACAGCCCCACGCGCTAGTTCTAGCGCCGACACGTGAGCTCGCCGAACAAATCACGGTGGTACTACGTTCGTTTGCTGACGATGTGCGTGTGGGCGCTGTGTACGGCGGGGTAGGGTACGGCCAGCAGTACAAAATGCTTCAACGAGGAATTGAAGTTCTCGTGGCATGTCCTGGTCGGCTCGAGGACCTTATTGCGCAGGGGCGGGTCGATCTATCGGCTGTAACGCGGGTCGTCCTTGACGAAGCTGACCGAATGGTAGATATGGGGTTCATGCCTGCTGTAAAGCGCCTGCTGGACCAAACATCGAAGGAACGGCAGACCTTTCTGTTTTCCGCGACTTTGGACCGAGACGTTGAAAAGTTTACTAAGGCATATCAACGAGATCCTGTACACCACGCCATCGGCAATGAGTCACCCGACATATCATCCGCGCGCCACTTCTTTTGGTCGGTGCCGAAAAGTGAACGGCTGCGGGTAACGGCAGATGTTTTGAAAACTGTCTCGCCGGCTTTGGTCTTCTGTAGAACACGCCATGGCGCAAATAGACTCGCGAAGCAACTGAGCCGTTTCGATATAAACGTAGCGACCATCCACGGCAGCCGAACTCAGAATCAACGAGCGCGAGCTCTTAATCAATTTTCTTCTGGCCACGTACAGGCCCTGGTAGCCACAGACGTCGCCGCCAGAGGGATTCATGTCGATGCCGTCGCCGTGGTCCTGCACTACGACCCGCCCGCCGACACCAAGACCTATGTGCATCGGTCTGGACGGACTGCCCGAGCCGGCCGCGAGGGACTCGTGGTTTCTCTTGTACATCCCGAAGAGACTCGAGAGGCGCGCAAGTTGGATCGTGAACTGGGCATCAAGGCTTCTTTTTCACGCCCGAACGTAGGCGTGTTGAATGGAGTTTCACCAGAACAAGAGGCCTCGATGGCTGACAAGCATGAAGGCAATACGGACGGGTCTTTTGGCAGGGGTGATAGCGTCCCTTCGTCAGAAAGACGAATGCGCCGGAACCGACGACGGTTCAGTCAATCCTCTGAGCGGAGCCCAAAGTCTGAGCAGCCAGAACTCGTGGCGGCTCAGACAGGCTCTACGCACCTTCAGGGCAGCCGACCCAACCGAAAGGCCCGGCGGGCGCATCTACAGTGGCGATCTAGCGCCTGACATCTAGTTCCGGAGTTGTGCTCTGGCCACCAGTGCTGCGCATGGTTACCATTCTCAGCGCCGAAACCGCGGGATCTTTCGGAGAAATCAGATGTCCACTGAGCTAAAAACGCTGACGGCGGCAAACGACGCGCTTAATGATCCGGTTGAACTTCGAGCGCGGATGAAAAGAGATGGGTATCTCTTCATTAAGAGACTCTTCGATCCTGATGCAGTTCTGGCGTTACGCAAGGACATGCTCACGGTGATCCAGAATGGTGGATGGTTGGTGGCCGATACAGACCCCATGGATGGTATCGCCGACGTGTCCAGGAAATGCACCGAAGGCGATCCGGGCTACACCGACGTCTACCACCAGGTGTATAGCCTGCAGTCCTTCCATGAAGCTGGTCATTGGCCATCCGCACTTGATGTAATGGGAAAGATTGTTGACGGGCCTGTTTTTCCACATCCGGCAAAAATTGCACGCATTTGGTTTCCGCAGTTCACCGAGCACACGACCCCCGTCCACCAGGACTTCGTTCACTTCCAGGGAAGCTTTGACACCTATACGTGTTGGGCCCCTGTTGGTGAGTGCCCGATTGAACTCGGTGGATTAGCTGTGCTTCCACAATCTCATCATGTAGGAAAAGTTCTGGATCATAAGTTTTCGCTCGGCGCGGGGTCTCTGGTAGTAGAAGGGGCTGAGCAGCGTGGAGGCTGGCATTCGATAGATTACGAGCCTGGTGATGCGTTGCTTTTTCATAGTCTGACGTTACACCGGGCCTTGCCCAACGTTACCGAGGATCGTCTTCGTGTCTCTCTTGATAACCGGTATCAGTCAGATCTCAACCCGGTCGCCGAACACATGTTGGAGCCGCACTTGCAAGGCGATCCCCCTGTCATTAGTTGGGACGAAATCTATGCTGCATGGACAGATGCGACGCTTCAGCATTATTGGCTCGATCGTGATGGACCGGTGTCTCCCAAGGACAACTCATATGGTGAGCAAGGATTTGCTGACATGGTGGACAAGGCCCGGCAGGGCGACGCACACGCCGTACTACAGCTGCAACGGATCGTGAATAACAGTCCCAGTTCAGAACGTGGCCTGGCAGCGGCACATGTGCTGAAGGAAGAGCCTTTAAACGTACCCCGGGATCTCTAGGTACGTATCTCCTCGACCAGTAGGACTCTTTTCTGAGGGGCAAAACACCAAATGCCCCTGGTCCGCGGTTCAGTCACGTGGCACTCAGGTCCAATCGAACAGCACCCCGAGCCATCCCTCTGGTCCTTTCGAAATCATGCTGTAGATCTCTGAGGCTCTTGTGTACGAAACGTCATGACTGATCAGGTGGTCAACTTTAAGACGTCCTTTGGCAATCATATTGAGGATGTAGGACCGGTTAGCTGACCGTGTCCACTGAAACCTATGGTACGGGGTGACCGGATAATCCTTCTGGTAGTTTCCAATGAGATTCAACTCGTGTCGCAGAATTTCATCCTGCAGGTTCAGTTCAACCGTTCCAGGCGGACTTCCCGTCAGGCATACGGTGCCGCCTTTGGCCGCGGACTTAAGACTGCTTGACATAACGGACGGGTCTCGAGCGGCCATAAAAACAACCCGAGCCCCACCATTCGTCAAATCGTGTACAGCTCCAATCGCGTCTGTCTCACGGGCATTCACGGTCGCGGTTGCTCCCGAAACCCGAGCCATCTCAAGGCGTTCATCCAGGACATCTACAGCAATGACGGGATCTGCTCCTGCAAGTACAGCAAAAGACGTTGTCAGTTGACCCACAAGACCTTGTCCAAAAACAGCGACCGATTCCCCAAGGTATGGCTGGGCCCGACGAACACCGTGAAGTGCTACGTCTCCAAGCACCGCAAAGGTGGCCTGCGAGTCTGAAACATCATCTGGGATTACGCCAAGATAGCCATCCATATTGGTTAGCTGATCTATATCGACCAATGCGGCTCCCTGATGAGGGGTGATGGTCACAACGCGATCACCAACGGTATAACCCTCTACGCCCGAACCAATTTCTTCGATTACTCCGACGCTTGTATACCCGGTGGGCTCTGACTTTTCCCGCCGGAGTTCTAAAGTGTTTCGCTCTGTCCCTGCACTTACCTGGGTCTTTCGTGAACGAACCAGAACTTGACTGGTAGAGGGTTTGGGTAGCCGCAGACCACCAATAGAAACGTCACCATTAGGCTCAAAGACGATCTGAGGGACTATGCCCGGCATGAAAGGCGAAAGACGTACTGAGTGCCGGAGGTTGAAGAACGGCCAACCACTCGGGAAATGTCACTCTTCCTTTTTCGTCGAAGACTCCGAACCTTCAGCTACAGTTGACTCCTCGCCATCGTCGTCGCCGTCTTCACCCTCTTCATCTTCAGAACGCGCTTCTTCGCGGAATTCACGCACGCTCTTTCCCAACGCGCTACCTACGCCCGCGATTCTTCCTGCGCCGAAGAGGGCAATCACAATAAGCAGAATAATGACAAGTTCTAGGGGTCCGATGTTTAAGGGCATTTCCTGCCTCTCTGTGGCACGAGTGAATGTATGGCCAAGGAACCAGCTACGGTGTCTGGTTTGATTAACCACATTGTGGCATCAAACCAACCGTGTTTGCTGAAATCGTCGGCAAAAGCACGACAACTAAGCAGCAAGCTCTTCATCTGACCAAAAACGGTACGGTCAAAGGATACGTGATTACGACGTCTGAAATATAGATCCGATCAATCCAATCTTTCCCATTAGCCCTGCGCCTGAATGGCTCGAAACCCAAAGTCAAGTAACGTTCTGGCATCTTCTACACGATCGGCGCTGCCCATCACAACGACCATCAGGGTGTCTCCATTTCGTGTAGCACTGGCAATCAGGTTTTGTCCGGCCTCGTCCGTAGTGCCTGTCTTCATGCCGGTGGCTCCGTCATAAGACCAAAGAAGCTCGTTTAAATTTTTCAAACTGTATGACCGGTTATGTGTTCGCTCAGGGATTACATAGCTTCGGGTGGATACGATTTCTGCAAGCAGTGGGAATCGGTCCATGGCATGCGTCGCGAGCACTGCCGCATCGTATGCCGTCGTGTATTGGTCCTCGGCGTCGAAGCCAGCAGGATTAACAAATCGAGTGTCGTTGAGGCCTAGTTGCTCAACCAGCAATTTCATTTTGTGCACGACGTGGGCGTGGTCACCCGTCCCAGCCACAATGGCTTCCGCCGCGTCATTTCCGGACGGCAACAGCAGTGCGTACAAAAGGTCCCGTAAAGAAAGTGACTCCCCAGGTACCAGACCAATTCTTGGGTTTGGTTGTACGCGGGCATCTTCGGGAACCTTGATCTGCTCATCCGGGTTAGCGTATTCAAGGGCTGTTACCGCTAGGGCAATCTTGGAAAAACTGGCCGGTGCCCGGCGTGCATAGGCTTCCTTTTTATGCAAAACCAGACGTTCGTCTAAATTAATCAGAATGGCGGATTGGGCAGAAATCATGGGGGAATTCAGTGGCCTCGTGAATGGGCTTTCGGTGAACGCCTGCGCTCCTTCGATGACTCCGCTATCCGTGGAGACGCCATTTCCACCTAGCTGGTTAATAAAAGTACCTGTGTCCGGCCGAGGGGGTTCAATCGTCGTGAGCATGCTGACGAGCATGAGACTTCCCAACACGGCCGCCAGCCCAACAAAGATAAATTGAACAACATTGCGAAATCTCTGTTCCCGAAGGCGTCGAGACTGATGGAGTGCAGAGCGCTCTCTAACTGGCTGTAGGTACAGCGGTTCTCTAACCACGGAAGGTGCGATCACCCCATGTTCGTCACTAAACAAGCCATCTTGAAGCCAGGGGGTTTCGCCTATTGGTATGCGACGTCGGGGCCGGCGCTTCATGAAAGAACCAACTCGACATAAACACTACGGACAACATCTGGCACCCGACACGCACGGAAGAGCATGCGTTTGTTTAGTAATGGGTTGCTGACCCGGTGCATAGCCGCACACTTACGCGTTGGCAACATCAACACAACGGGGCCGTCATCTTGGTATGGTCACTTCTCCGAAGGGATACCCACAGCAATCCGCGGCCTAGCCATAGGCCCCCCGACCATACGCCGCCTCAAAATTATTGTTAAGTCAGGTTGTTCGGTCAAGGAAATATTTCCTGTCGGACATTTTAGTGAAACGAAATGTATGTCTCGATAATGTTCGGGAAGGCTTCGCACTACAGCATTTCTAAATAATGCAAAAATGGCGTTGCATTGCCGAGTTGCGGCGTGCCTTTCGTTCAACGGCAGTGGAGCGCTTTAAATTCATACCTTGGGCCGGCTTCTTGCATATCTAAAGACGGAAAAACAACTCGTAGCGACTCTAGTCGTCGCTCTTGTGATTGGGTCCTTGCTCCGCACCCTGCCACCCACCCTAAGCAAGATAGCGATCGACGACGGTGTTTTGGGCAAGAACTTGTCTGTTCTCTTTGTCGTTCTTGGCCTGTTCGTGGCTGCGGTCATTGCCTCAAACGTCGTCATGGCCGGTCGCCTTTATGCGGCCCGGTATGTGGGGCAAAGAGTAGTCCACGATATTCGAAATGACCTGTACACGCATCTCAGTTCTAAATCTATGAGCTTCTTTGATCGACATCAGACGGGAGATTTGATGTCCCGGGTTACAAACGACGTCAATATGATCCAGTTTTTCTTCAACATGGCTGGAACCGTGATCCTGTCATCCATTGCGATGATTCTGTTTAATTTGGTGTTCATGGTGGCCCTCGATTGGGTACTGGCAGTTTCGTTGCTCGTGCTCGTCCCATTTTTTCTAGCCCTGCAATCTTTAGCACGCCGGGTTGTCCCCCTGTTTCGTCAAGCGAATGAACAAATGGGAGTCGTCAATGTTGAAATTCGCGAGGGGATCAATGGGGTCAAGGTCATCCAGGCCTTCGCGCGGGAGGATCATCAAGAGCGCCGTTTCGACGTGCAGAACTCAAAGCTCAGAGACCTGCGCACAAAAACCATCAGAAACATCGGTCTATACATTCAGGGGATCGACTTGCTGGCCGGGGTCGCTACGGCGCTTATCCTCGGAGTAGGCGCGTGGCGTGTGGTTCATAGCGACTTCACCCTGGGTGGCCTCGTAGCCTTTCAGGGATATCTCTTGCTAATGCTTGCGCCCACACGGTTTCTAGGCTTCGCGGTTCAAATCTCTCACCAAGCCATTACGTCGGGCGAGCGAGTTTTTCAGATCATCGATACGCCCCTGGAGGTCGAAGAAGTTCCCCAGCCAGAGTCGATGGGTCATATTCGTGGCGACGTAGAGTTTGAAAACGTGACCTTTCAATACGGTGAGAGCGACCCCATCCTTCGCGACATCTCTCTGCACATCCCGGCTGGACAGTCTCTGGCGATCGTGGGCCGCAGTGGCTCAGGTAAAAGCACCCTTGTCAATTTGCTTCCGAGATTTTATGACCCGAGCCAAGGGACTATCCGGATAGATGGCCACGACCTTCGAGATGTTCGGCTAAACGAGCTTCGGTCTAGCATCGGGATGGTTATGCAGGAAACCTTCCTCTTCAACATGACCATCGCTGAAAACCTCCGTTTTGGAATGAGCGAAGCTTCCATGGAGCAAATAAGGCACGCGACAAATCTTGCCGCGGCTGACGAATTTATCAATGAGCTCCCGGACGGCTATGACACGGTCATTGGTGACCGAGGGGTCAGGCTCTCAGGAGGGCAACGACAACGCATCGCAATTGCTCGGGCGATGCTCGTCCAACCCGCGATACTGGTTTTGGACGAAGCCACTTCAAGTGTCGACACCCGAACCGACCAGGCCATCCAAAAGGCACTTGAAGAACTAATGTTGGACCGAACAACGATCGTGATTGCCCATCGACTCTCGACTATTCGCCGAGTCGATCAAATCGTCGTATTAGATGAAGGGGTTATTGTCGCCCGAGGCACCCATGAAGAATTGCTCCTTGACAGCGCTACTTACCGCAAAATCTACGACCTGCAGTTCAAGCTTCAGGAAGATAGCGTGACGTCTGTCACCGAAGGTGAAGGCGTGTAAATGCGCACCACCCATGTCGACACTTCGAACTTGTCCGGTCGGGCGGTCGCAGGAACCCTGCGTCGATTCTTAAAATACGTGCGGCCTCACCGTCGAAAGGTGGCTCTGGCCTTCGGTGCTCTTTCCATTGCAGCTCTTGTCAATCTCGTACCGCCATGGATGACAAAAATCGTAGTAGATGACTTCATTGCCCAAGGAGATGCCGCCGGGGCGCTCCGGCTCGCGGGCGTGTTAATCCTGGTCTACGTCTGCAGGTCAATTCTCAACTACATCAATTTCTACTTGTTCGGTCGTACAAGCCAACAAATCGTCTACGAGGTCGCACGAGACATGTTTCATCGAATGGTCCGGCATTCGATGCGTTTTTTCGAGACTCAACGAACAGGCGACACGGTCTCCCATCTGACAGCTGATGTAAACGCAGTCCAGCAAGCCATGCAAGGACAGGTTCTCGGAGCTGGCGTTGGGTTAATCACGCTGCTTATTTACCTGGTAGTCATGTTGACGCTCGAATGGAGGTTGACCCTCATAATCCTGTCGGTGGTCCCTCTCATGGTGCTCACCAGCATGATCACCGCACGACTATTGCGTGTCCGATATCGTCGTGTGCAGGAATCGATTGCCAATATCAATACGGCAATAGAGGAAAATGTCAGTGGGGTGAGGGTTAGTCGAGCATTTGCGCGTGAGGAAGCGGACACGGAGCGCTTCCAGACCGAAAATCGAGAAAACCTGCAGGCTAATCTACGGACGACAACGGTTGAATCGATAGCAACCCCGTTGATTGAAGGCTTAAGCGCACTAAGCGTGGCGGCGATCCTTGGGTATGGGGGATGGCAGATCACCTTGGGAGAAATGACACCAGGAACCCTGATTGCCTTCCTCGCCTATTTGCAAATTTTCCATCAGCCACTAACGGAGCTTGTTCGTGTGAACTATGTGATCCAGTCCGGCCTGGCTGCAGCAGATCGAATCTTTCAGTTCATGGATGTACCCCAGGACATTGTCGACCGGCCGGATGCGCAGGATCTGGTCGCGCCCACAGGCAAGGTTGAATTTAAGCAGGTGAGCTTTAGCTATGACCGGATCACCCCGGTGCTGACGGAAGTCTCCTTCGTGGCAAAGGCTGGACAGACAGTTGCTCTGGTTGGCTCAACAGGTTCTGGCAAGACCACATTGGTAGGCCTCATTGCCAGATTCTATGAACCAAGCCAGGGGGAAATATTGATTGATGGGAAACGTCTCAACGATCTACGCATCAATACGCTGCGAAGCGAATTGGCCTACGTCCCCCAAGAAACGTTTCTCTTTTCCGGGACTATTGCGGACAACATTCGCTATGGGAATCCGATGGCCTCTGACGAAGAAGTGCAACACGCCGTATCTCTGGCCAGCGCCAGTGAGTTTGTTCACGCTTTAAAGGACGGGATTCATACAGGGGTTGGTGATGGCGGTCTTCGCTTGTCACGCGGACAGCAACAACGAATCGCGCTAGCGCGGGCAATCGTGGCTGATCCAGCCATCCTCATCCTTGACGAAGCTACATCGGATATTGATACCGAGTCCGAGTATGAGATTCAAAAAGCCCTGGTAAACGTCCTTGCGAATCGGACTAGTTTTGTAATTGCGCACCGACTCTCAACCATTCGCAATGCGGATGTCATTTTAGTGCTGGAGAACGGCCAAATCGTTCAACAGGGAACCCACGATGAACTGGTGTCGCAGCCAGGCGCTTATTACGAACTTCACACTGCACAAGCACGGATCTGATCAACAAAGGCCTGGCAACCGTGCTACAAAGTTTTGGACAAATAATCGTCGATGCAAGGGTGCTTAAATGTAGGACTGGACCTATGCCACAGGTAGGATGTTCGTTTCTGGACCTGTTCCGGGTCGATACTTGTGGGAGATACCAATGACGTCCGAGCACAAGATGTCGGTGCTCGATGCCATGAACGGGCCATTTGACCATAGCTCGGTAGAAGCCCGGCTGTACGCGGAATGGGAGACTGCGGGTTACTTCCAACCATCGCCGGAAGCTGATCGCCAACCCTTCACTATCGCTATCCCACCGCCCAATATCACTGGCCAGCTGCACAACGGCCATGTCCTTTTTGTCGCGTACCAGGACTTAATGACGAGGTGGCACCGGATGCGAGGTCGAGCTGCCCTTTGGATTCCAGGAACTGACCATGCCGCTATCGCGACCCAAAATGTTATCGAACGCAATCTCAGTGAAGAGGGGACTACGCGACACCAACTTGGCCGGCAAGCCTTCGAAGAAAGATTCTGGGACTGGAAGGCTTCGGTGGGGGGGACGATCAATGATCAGTTGCGTCGACTTGGCGCTTCAGTTGACTGGACGCGCGAGCACTTCACCCTTGACGAGCAATTATCCCGCGCTGTTCGTGAAGCCTTCGTACGGCTCTATGAACGGAAGCTTGTTTATCGAGGAGCGTACTTGGTTAATTGGTGTCCAGAGGACCAGTCCGCAATAAGCGATCTTGAGGTGGAATACCACGATGTCCCTGGCAGCCTCTGGCATATTCGCTATCCCCTGGCGAACGGCACGTACGTTACGGTGGCGACGACGCGGCCAGAGACTATGCTCGGTGACACCGCGATAGCAGTGCATCCAGACGACGAAAGGTATACCTCCGTGGTCGGTGAGCATGCGGTTGTACCAGGAGTCGGACGAGAGATCCCTGTCATCGCAGACAGTTTCGTGGACCCAGAATTTGGATCCGGAGCTGTGAAAGTTACACCCGGGCATGACCCCAATGACTGGGCTATAGGGCAGCGGCATAAACTGCCCGTCATAAATATTATGAACGGTGATGGCTCTCTAAATGAAGAAGCTGGGAAGTGGGCCGGAAAAGATCGACTGGTCGCCCGTGGCGAATACCTTTCATTTCTGAAAGAAGAAGGCCTGCTAGAGCGAGAGGAAGCACATGAACATTCGGTTGGCCATTGCTCCAGAGATGGCGCCGTCATTGAGCCTCTCGTTTCAGAACAATGGTTTGTAGATGTAACGTCTATGGCCGCTGCCGCTGCAGCCGCTGTAAATCAAGAAACAATCAAGTTTCATCCCCCTAGATTCAAGGATGAGTTCCTGCGGTGGATGGAGGACATTCAGCCATGGTGCATTTCCCGGCAATTGTGGCTGGGCCATCGCCTTCCCGTCTGGTATTGCCAAGATTGTTCTGAAGTAATTGTTGCTCGAGAAGAACCAAATGTATGCCATGCATGCGGGGGCCTAAATCTTGAGCAAGATCAAGACGTTCTCGACACATGGTTCAGCTCAGGCCTCTGGCCATTCTCAACGCTAGGTTGGCCAGAGGACACGGCCGACATGCGTCGTTTTTACCCCACAGATGTACTGGAAACAGGGTATGACATCATCTTTTTCTGGGTCGCCCGAATGGTCATGTTAGGTCTTGAGCTCACCGGCGATGTTCCATTCCGTGACGTATATCTCCACGGCCTTGTACGCCATCTCGACGGAACCAAAGTCCAGAAATCAAACTATCAAGCCGGAGACGACCCCGCTGAAACCATCGATCGTTATGGGGTGGATGCGATGCGGCTTGCCTTCGTTACTGGAAGTACCGCCGGAAACGACATGCGTCTCAATTTCGAACGCATTGAGCGCTCCGGACACTTTGCTAACAAGCTATGGAACGGGGCCAAATTTGTTATTTCCGCAATGGAACGAGCCGGGTCAGTATCTCCCGCAGCTTCAACGGCTCTTGATCGCTGGATCACTAGCAGGATGCACCAAGTGCACGCCGAAGTTGTGGACGACATCGACCGCTTCCGGTTTGGAGAAGCAGGCAGAGCACTGCAGGATTACCTTTGGAGCGAAGTTTTTGACTGGTATGTCGAAGCAGCAAAGATTCGACTGTACGGCGAAGATGAAGCCGCAATGGCCCGTGTTGCCACAACCCTTAAAGATGTTCTTGGCTGTATGTTGAGGCTGCTCCACCCCTTCATGCCGTTTGTCACCGAGGAGATTTGGACCCATTTTCGCGCTGCTGGTGCTGAGCCAGATGGATCAAAGCTCCTGATTGGAGCCGAAATATGTGAACCGTCTACAGACATCGACCTTGCATCCATCGCGAGGATCCGAGGTGTAATTGAGGTTATTCAGGGTATTCGGAATGCCCGACATGAAGCTGATGTCGATCCAGCACGGGAGATTGAGGCGCGAATAGCAGGTGGCGCCATCGAATTGCAGCAAGAGGCGTTAACGATTGAACGAATGGCTCGTGTTCGCCCTCTGACCTTCCATCCCTCAGACACAACATTCGAGGATCCAGCACTCACAGTGCGGGCTAGCGGTGCAGAAGTTACGCTTCCTGTCTCAGGCTTGGTCGATCTCGCCACCGAGCAAAAGCGTTTGGCCCGAGAATTGGCCGAGGCTCAGGAAACGCTAGGACGTGCCGAAGAATTGCTCGCCAATGAAAACTTTCTAGCACGAGCACCCGAAGCCGTGATCCTCAAGGAAAAGCAGCGTGCCGAAGCGGCTCGCAATCGAGTGGGACAGGTTAAGGAGCGAATGGAAGCCCTCAAAGGATAGATAGTTCCCAGAATGCTTCTACGGAACTGGGAGCCACCTATTCTGAACGAACATACAGGGATCGCATTGCTGTTTGTCCACGAATGAATGCCCCGTGAACACCTTTCTTTTCGGCAGCATGAATATCTTCTATCGCTGGTCGAACCTGTGAAGAAAGCTGGTCGATGTAATGGAGCGCTATGGCCTCCGGGATCATCGGTTCAACAACTGCCGCGTAGTCCAATTGGCCTTGATGGCTTAGAACCAGATGGCGCAACAGCGTCTGAATCTCTTCTTCCACAGAGTTTTCTGACAAAGCACGGTCAAGTATCTGAACACCTTGCACCATATGCCCTTCGAGATTTCCAGGAATTGTGTACTCGATATCTGCTGCTAGCCCCAGTTCATACAGCTTGCCTAGATCGTGCAGAACCACCCCGGCAAGAAGAAGGTCACGGTCAAGCTTCGGGAACGCTGCTGCAACCGCGCCAGCAATCTTGAGCATCTCAACGGTATGCTCAAGGAGGCCTCCAAGCCAAGCGTGATGGCGGGTTTTCGCCGCCGGCCATCGGGTCAAGCGACTCCTCACTTCAGGATCTGAGAGAACGGTGCGGATGACGTTACGAATCTCCGATGATGTGATGCTGTCGACAGTTTCAGATACGAAGGCAAGTAGAGATTCAGGGTCTTGTGTTGATTGCGGCAAATACGCTTCGGCATCCCAAACTTCTTCAGAAATACGCATGCTGTTGATTTTGACGTTTACTCGATTTCGGTATTCGTCGGCTTCTCCGTCAACCTCAAACGCTTTCCCGCTGCTAACGGCCGAAATGTCCCTTTCGGATACTCCAAAGAATAGGCCGTCGATACGTTCACCTTCACGATCCCGCAAGGTCATCCGAAGATATGGATTCCCGTTGCGTGTCTCTCGCACATCTACGTCGGCGACCAGAAAGACACCGTGGACAAGATCTCCCGCGGAAATCTCAGAAATATTCATAGGGGACAAGCACCTTAATTAGCGCTTCCACACACGGCGGAGCGCATTCCATACACGATGAGGAAATGATCCTGGCTGTCGTGGAGACTCAATTACTCGACCGCGCCACATTACTGGACCCTTGGACCGCCGGGCTTCATAGCGAGCACCTCGACGCTCGAAAATGCCTCGAGCCAACGCACCCGCGAAAACCATCGCGCCCCCAACAACTACGATTGAAGCTAACTGCCGCAGGAAGATTGAAAGGAACATGGCAAGCACGATTAAGACAGCGGCTGTAACAAGCATCTCCCCAGTGGTCGCAAATCGTCGTCTGACCCATTGACCTAGTGAATCCAGAAGGGCCGTCGGGCCCTGAATGTTGTCAGGGAGATTGGGGGAACGCCGTGCAGGCCGGCGAGCCGAATCATCCAGGATTTCTTGAACTTCTTCTTGCCAACTCTTGGGCATCGATCCAAATCTGGCTAAAAGTTGATTATAACGCTGAGCACCTTCTTTGAACGAGGCCCATCGTCCTTGGCTGTATGCTGGCCCAATGACAACCGACCGCTCCAAAACCTTTGACATCGAGGTGTTCAACCATCTTTTCACGTCTGTCGCTGAAGAGATGGGTGTTTCCGTTCAACAAAGCTCCTATTCACCGAATATTAAGGAGCGGTTAGATCACTCGTGCGCGATTTTTGATCGTTCGGGGAAAATGCTTGCTCAGGCCGCACATATACCAGTCCATCTGGGATCGATGCCTGCTTCTGTCTCCGCGGCAATTGAGAGTTATGGGAAGGCCAAGCCTGCTTCAGGGGACGTGCTAATTCTGAACGATCCTTACATGGGGGGCACCCACCTCCCTGACATCACAACAGTCTCTCCAGTTTTCGTCGGTCGTCGGACCTCGAAAACTCAGTGGGGGTGGGTTGCGACTCGTGCTCATCATGCTGATATCGGCGGGATGGCACCAGGGTCCATGCCACCAAGCACAGAGATTTTTCACGAGGGTTTAGTCATCCCCCCGTTGAAGTTGGTAGACGCGGGCGTCCTAGACACCCAGCTCGTCGAAATAATTTGCAGGAATGTAAGGACACCGGACGAACGTTCAGGTGATCTCTCGGCACAATTAGCTTCCCATCAAATTGGAGAATCCCGTATTGCCGCGTTGGCTGATCGATACGGTGCTCAAACGTTGACTGAAAAAGCCAAGACCTTACTTGAGTACACACAACGGCTTGCCCAGACCCGTCTCAAACGCATCCCCAATGGCTCGTATGGTTTTTCGGACTTCTTGGATGACGATGGACTTGGTGGCGAGCCCGCGAAAATCTCGCTCCTACTTTCCGTCGACGAGGGGCGTTTGCATTTCGACTTTTCAGGAACTACGGCAGCCGTAGCTGGGGCAATGAATGCTCCAGAGTCAGTTACACACTCTGCTGCGATCTATGTTGCGCGTTGCTTAATGGGAGCAGACGTCCCTGCAAATGAAGGCGTCGCTGCCGCACTTACCTTTACCATTCCACCGGATTCATTGTTGGCCCCTCGCTCTCCACACGCGGTTTCTGCGGGGAATGTTGAGACATCACAGCGCATCGTTGACACGATCTGGGGAGCTCTCTCGCAGGCGCTGCCGGACGTGATCCCTGCGGCTAGCCAAGGAACGATGAACAACCTAATCATTGGTGGTTATGACTCTATTCGAAACAGGCCGTTTTCGTACTACGAAACAATAGGTGGAGGGTCCGGTGGCGGTCCATTTGGGCCAGGGGCTGATGGCATTCAAGTAGCGATGACTAATACCAGGAATACACCAATTGAAGCTCTGGAGCTGGCTTACCCGTTGTTGGCAAAGCGATATGAATTGCGTCGTGCGTCGGGAGGCTCGGGACGCCACGTCGGAGGGTCTGGCATTATCCGGGAATTGGTCGCACTTGTGCCGTCAGTAGCCACCGTTATTACTGAGCGTCGCTTGCGACCTCCATGGGGGTCCGCTGGCGGTCAACCTGGGAACTGCGGGCTTAACAAGGTCACTCGAAGATCGGGACGGAGTCAAAAGCTGCCCGGCAAGACAACGTTCTCCCTTGAAGCCGGAGACCGGATCCGTATTGACACCCCTGGCGGTGGCGGATGGGGACCCCCCAACAAAACCGGTCAAACCATTTAGAACAGCCCGAATCGTCGCCGTTTTCTCGTAACCCGGCCCGGCCTGAACTCTATTTCGAACAACTCTTGATGGGCGGCGCCATCAAGCGTTAGATCACTTTCTATAAAACTAATCCCATAGGCCACGAACTGACCAAGATGGTTAAGATCCAGAGCCTCCAGTCCTCGCCTCACGGCAATTCGTTCTGATGGTGTAGCTTGTCGTCCAATACGTGCGAGGGTTACATGTGGGCTAAACGGCCGTTTATCGACACGGATTCCAATACCTCGCATGGCTTCAGTGATCGCCCCTTGAACCTCGCGAAGAGGTTCCAGGTCACCAGTTACACCCACCCACCCGATACGGGGAACCCCGTATAACGGGAATGTTCCACCCGAGTCGAATCCAAGACGTAAAGGTTTAAACCCAGTAGCTGCTGTTTCCATGGCTGACATAACACTGTCACTGCTTTGTGAGGAAACATTTCCAAGAAAGGCTAGAGTCAAATGGATATTTCCGACCGTGACAGGTCGGGTGTGACGGCTGATTTGAACGAGGCTGGCAGCCTCACCAGCTAACGCCTCTCGGAACTGTAACGGAATTCTAATTGCAATGAATGCTCTCATTACACTGCGAGTATAGTGGCAAGCTTCCTTCGAAGCACTAGTGGCACCCAACACACATGCATACTTAGGCTGGCGCTTATTTCCAACAACAAAAGATATCGGCTAACCCAGATAAGACACGAGGCGGACAGGGACCCTAATTGTCGAAACGATGCAGTCGTGGCCCGAAATATAGGCGTGCATGACAACTCCACGTATTGACACTCACACTCATATCTTTCCGCCTGACATTGCAGAGCATCGAGACCGTTACTTTGGTGCGGATCTATGGTTTCGACGCCTCTACCAAAACGGTCGGCACAAACTGGCCAACGGTGAGGCCCTAATAGCGTCCATGGATAACGCGGGTGTTGACGCCAGCGTTGCTTTCGGTTTTGCATGGAGAGATGCGGGCCTGTGCCAAATGCATAACGATTACATCCTGGATGCCGCAGCGTCATCAAACGGTCGGATCATTCCTTTCTGTGTAGCCCCTCCTAACGACATTGATTTCTGCGTCCAGGAAGTGGAGCGCTGTTACGCCCGTGGCGCCGTCGGGGTCGGGGAATTGTTTCCACAGGGTCAAGGCTGGAACCTTTTCGATAGAACGAGGGTTCACCAATTTGTGGATGTCGCAAAGCACTTCCGAATGGTGTTGCTTGTCCATACCAGTGAATTGCTTGGCCATAACTATCCCGGTAAGGACAGCACTACTACAGCTCCGGCAATTTGGAACCTAATTGATGCAACTGAGGGGGCTATACCAGTCATCTTGGCTCACTGGGGTATTGGGCTAGCGATCCACGAGTTGATACCCGAAATACACAAACAGACAGAAAACGTCTTCTATGACTCTTCGGCTAGCCATCTTGTCTATAACCAGAAGGTTTTCCATGTGATGTCGTCACTTGCACCTGGAAAACTCTTGTTCGGTAGTGATTACCCGTTAATTAATCAGGCACAAGCATTGCGACATGCAGAGAACAGCAAACTTAACCCCAGTGACCTCGCAGATCTCCTAGGAGGCACTGCGGCAAGAATAGGCCTTACGTCATCAAGGACGTAGCGCATTTATACGGTGCGCTGTTTCTCCCGATCAATCTCGGCCATGATTCGATCGATGTGGGTCAATTCATAACCGGCCGCACGAGCCTGTTCCACTAGACCCTCGGCTTCCATTAAACCCTCCGAATGAGAATCAGTTCCAGGCTCTTCACGAACTGCCACCTGCAATGCGTCTCGAGCCTGGAGATACAGCGCCCGCCCCATGTCCTCCCCATCATCATCACTGCCCAAAACACCCCGGAGCCTCTTGGCCAAAATGACGGCTGAGGCTGCGTCAGCCGCGTATCCATCCGCACCGATTTCGTCCGCATATCGTTGAGTGACAGGGGCACCTCCGACAATACAGTGAACCTTGTCAGCCAGGCCCGCGGCCTCTACGGCTTCAATGGTGTTGCGCATGTTAGTCATCGTCGTCGTCAGCAAGGCCGACATGCCAATGATGTTGGCATCGTTCTGAACAGATGTCTGCACATACTCATCTGGGTGTGTATCGATGCCGGTATCGTGGACCGAAAAACCTGCACCTTCCAGCATCATCGCAACAAGATTCTTTCCAATGTCATGCAAATCCCCGCGAACCGTACCAATAACCACCTCACCTACAGGCGGCACACCTGTTTCGGCGAGGATTGGCCGGAGAATGGCCATGCCACCCTTCATTGCACGGGCAGAGATGAGAACCTCAGGTACGTAGTACTGGTTGGTACGAAAAAGCTCCCCAACGACATCCATTCCCGGGATCATGCCTTCATTGATGATCTCTGAAGCCCCAATATCAGCAGCAAGACAATCATTAACGATCGTTACTACAGCCTCGGCTTCACCTTTAATGATCGCGTTGCCCAAGTCCTTAAAGGACTGCTCGGCGTCAATCGCTGACATGGTTTCCTTCCTTGCATCCCATTGGGGCAGGGCACAACTCAAGAACAAAATCGGCTTGGAGTTGTTGGGCTTGACTATAGGAAAAGCCAAGGCCGTGATCACATCACGATAACAATTCTACGCGCTAAACAGAAGGCTATCGCCATGCGGCTGAGAACAAATTGGAGGCCAAGACCACAGCGACCAAGGACGAGAGAGGGGACCCTATGAATCGAACTTGATCGACCCCAATGCCTTAGGATTGAGAAGTTTAAGCTATAAGACGGCAGTACTGAGACGCAAGCGGCAGGTAAACAGAATGCGCCTTCTGGAGCCCATATGCAGTTGCTAATCGCCTCATCGAGCAAGCACAAACATGACGAATTCCGAAGGATATTTGTCGGCTCATCTGTTTCGCTGTGTATACCAACCGATCTTGGCGCCTCAATAGAAGTCGAGGAATCCGGAACAACGTTTGCTCAAAACGCAGCGCTAAAGGCCATAGGTTATGCACAACACTATGGTTGCTGGGCCATCTCAGATGATTCCGGCCTCGAGATTGACGCTCTCCATGGACAACCCGGAATTTATTCGAGTCGTTTTGCCGGCGCAGACGCAACTGACGATGACCGAAATGAAAAGGTTCTCCATATGTTGAGGAATGTTGGTCAAGAACTCCGGTCTGCTCGCTATCGATGTGCGATCGCTGTAGCAGACCAAACCGGTGCCATCGTCTACACAATTGAGGCCACCGTGGATGGGGAGATCTCAATGGAGCCCATTGGGCATCGGGGCTTTGGATATGACCCCATATTTCTTGTTACTGACAGGAACAGAACGATGGCGGAACTTACCAACGCCGAAAAGGATGTAATTAGCCATCGTGGCAAGGCCGGCAGAGCCGCATGCACGCATCTCGAAGACATCGAAAAAGGAATTTCTTCAAAGACACCCCGCAACAGACCCTGATGGGTAGGAATGAACCTGCCACCGAGTACAACATCAATCCGGTTTTGCTAGGCTCTGCAGCCGTATGACTTCCTCAAATAATCCTCCTGCTCCTCTAAAGGGCAAGGTGGCCCTGGTTACTGGCGCTGCTTCCGGTTTTGGCAGAGCAATTAGTCAAAACCTGGCCCGAGATGGAGCGAAGCTCGGTCTTGCAGACAAAGACCTTGAAGCAGCCCAAGAGACACTCCGACTCATAGAAGGAGCGGGTGGAGACGCAGTAGTTATAGAAACCGACGTAACCCGTCTTGATGAAGTAACTGCAGCGGTTGTTCAAGTTTCCGAACGATGGGGTCGGCTGGATGTAATGGTGAATAACGCGGGCATCACTATTCGGGAACGGTTCCTCGATCTTACTGTGGACGCATTCGATGCCGTCATGGCCGTAAACCTTATGGGCGTGTTTCACGGTGTACGAGCGGCAGCAACGCAAATGAAAACCCAGTCGGCTGGCGGGGTCATCATTAATATGTCGTCTATGCGTGAAGATGTGGCTGGATTTATTCACACCTCCTATTGCGCTTCCAAGGGCGGCGTTCGCATGCTGACAAAGGCTGCAGCCGTAGAGTTAGCGCCCCACAACATCCGGGTGTGCGCCATTGGCCCGGGAGTAGCCGAAACGCCTCTCACGGAATCGCTTCTTGAAAACCAAAGCGCGTTGAATGAACAGCTGGCTCGTATACCCATGGGGCGCCTCGGCCAACCTTCCGACATTGCTGATTTAGCAACTTTCCTAGCCTCAGGTGACGCAAGCTATGTCACTGGCGTCACGGTCATGGTTGACGGTGGAGAATTGACGCACTGATGTCTCGCGTAGCGATCGTAACGGGAGCCGCACGTGGCATTGGCCGCTCATGTGTAGAACGACTGGTAACCGATGGGTACCGCGTTGTCGCGTGCGACATTGATATCGATGAGCTTCATCGTTGGACCGCCGCATCCCCGCTTAGCGAAAGTGTCACTGCGCAGTGGCTTGACGTTGCCGATGTAGAAGCCAGCCAACAACTAGTTGCCAACACTGTTGAAACGCATGGAAAGATCGATGCGCTAGCTAATATCGCGGGCTATACCGATCGTCGGGCTCTCGTTGAAATTGATACGGCCTCGTGGATAAGGATGTGCAACGTGCTGGTGCGAGGACCGGTGTTCATGACGAAAGCAGTTGCCGAGCACCTTATTGATAGGAAAGCACCTGGTTCGATCGTCCACGTGAGTTCCATTCGGTCAGAGGTCGCTGAGTCAGGGCAGGCCCATTATTCGTCCGCCAAGGGAGCCCTTCGTACGGTTACACGGGCTATTGCACAAGAACTGGCGCCTCACAACATTAGGGTTAACTGTGTGGGCCCCGGGCTAACAACAACCAAAATGACAGAAGACGTTTGGTCCGACGCCACTCTCCGAAGTCAGCGGGAGGGCCTAGTGCCACTTAGACGCTACGCTGACCCTTCCGAAATCGCGGGGTGCATCGCCTTCTTACTCTCAGATCGATCGGTCTACATAACCGGAACAACCCTTTATGCCGATGGGGGCTATCTCGCAGTCTAAGTCCCACTCGATGTGATACTAGGGAGTGACTGAACCTTCAAAGGCGATTTTTCGCCCCTCACGTAGACGCGGCCAGAACTTTCTCGTCGACCGAGGTATCCAACGTCGTATTGCTGCTTCCGCAGCCTTGGCCCCAGGCACGACCGTTGTAGAAATCGGCGCAGGAACCGGCAATTTAACTGACGCTCTGATCGCGCTTGGACTCAAAGTTTTTGCGATCGAGGTGGATAATCTGCTCTCACTAGGACTCCAAAAAAGGTTTGCTGGTCATAGGCTCGTAAAAATCATTTCCGGTGATGCTCGAAAAATGAATATGTCCGAGATTGCAGGAGGGCCGTTTCATGTCGTCGCAAACCTTCCCTACAGTGTGGGAACTCGACTGATTGTTGATCTACTTGAGTCCGAACATGCGCCACGCAGCTTGACCGTGCTATTGCAAAAGGAAGTAGCTGAAAAGCTCATCGCAGAGCCAGGGCGAATGGGCCTCTTAAGCGTAATCGTGCAGTCACACGCTGAGGTTCGCCATCTCTTCGACGTTTCTCCGAATGCTTTTCGGCCGCGTCCAAAAGTCACGTCGTCACTCGTTCGCATTCAACCACTTCACCCAGACACTCTGCGCGGCGTGGATCTGCAAAGTCGGATAGCGCTTGCACGACACGGTTTCTCACAGACCAGAAAAAAGCTTAGAAACTCACTTGCCGCAGGACTCGGACGATCGGAAAGTGAGATTGAGCAAGTGATGCACCAGACTCGCATCGACCCCGCCCGACGGCCACAAACCGTCACCCTGGAGGAATGGGATGCCCTGGCAGAAGCTGTACGGACGACAAGGAACCGTGATCCGCAATGAAGAGATGGAATTCTGTTCGGCAGTTGTTACCCGGAGCGAATATTCAGCGATCCTATTTGATTGTTGGCCTTGGGAATCCCGGTACGGAATATCAACTAACTCGACATAACATTGGATTTCGAGTTTGCAACGAACTCGCGCGGACTGGGGCAGGGAGATGGATGAAAACAAAGTACCGGGCCAACTTATGGCTAGGAAATATTGAAGGGCAGCCGGTTGCGCTCCTCAAACCTCGAAGCTTTGTGAACAAGTCAGGCAATTCTGTTTTAGCCGCCGCGAAGGACCTCTTCTTGGAACCCGCAGAAATTATTGTGGTGCATGATGATATGGATCTGAGTTTTGGACGGCTCAGGCTCCGCTCTGACGGAGGCGCGGGGGGGCACAACGGAGTGCGGTCGATCATTCAGGCTTTGAACACCGATAAGTTCCAAAGGGTGAAAATCGGTCTTGGTCGCCCCCCGGACAATGTCGACCCGGCCACCTATGTGCTTGACGAGTTTTCTTCCATCGAACAGCCGATTGTGCAGACTGCCATCCATGAGGCTGCCGCTGCGGTGCGGACCATCGTGGCCAAGGACATGCACACCGCCATGAGTGCATTTAACGTGATCGATGTCGCTGATCGGTCTTCTTAACCTTCTCGGCAAGGACGCCGGTCTTTCGGGGGCATTAAGCGCAGGATTTGAAAAACCTTCTTGCCAAGTCGTTGAGATTCGTGATGGGGCCAAGGCCGCATTCATTTCTGCGTTGGCTTGCAACAGCAATGCCCCAATCATTGTTGTAACCGCCGAAGAAGCCCGAGCAGCAGAGTTTGCTAATGATATCGGCGTATGGGCCCCCAATAGGCCAGCGATCCACTTTCCAGATGTTGACGTCCCTCCCTATTCCCTACTTGCTATAAGCAACGAGATCCTGGCGCAGCGAGTCTCCGTCCTTGGACGCTTGCAACAGCAACTTGAGTCCCCGTCGCCTGCTGCTCCCATCATCACAACAACGGTACGCGCCTTAATGAGACACCTCATGCCCCTCAAGGAGTTCTTAGCCCATTCCCTTTCATTGGCTCCGGGAAACCAATCCGACCTTAACGAAGTGACCCGAAAGTTGATTGCCATGGGCTACCAATCCACCCCCTTGGTGGAGCGACCAGGCGAATTCGCGCACCGTGGCGGCATCATAGATATTTTCACCCCAAATGCGGGATGGCCCGTCCGGGTTGACTTTCTTGGTTCGGAACTGGAATCCATTCGAAAATTCGATCCAAAAACGCAACGCTCGTTTGGATCGCCTCATCCGCTTCTTCTGACTCCAGCTACAGAAATCGCTACGTGGCTTGGCCCTGACTTAGCCACACGACTGGAGGAGATGAACCTGGACGCGCTACGGGCTGAAGACCGAGATGTTTGGAGCCGACATCACGACCAACTTAAGAACTCTGAACACTTCGACGATGCGGCGTTCTACTCAATGAGCCTGATGCCTCGACCAGCCACACTCTTTGATTACACCCCCACCAGCCTTGTGGTCGTCGATGAGCCTGACCATGTATCCGCTGCCGCGAGGCACACAGAAACATCGGCAGAAACCAATCGTGACCGACTCACATCCAACGGCGAGCTTCCCCCAGAATTTCCTTCGCCCCTATGTAGTGCATCCCACATCTTGGCCAGACTTGATGAATCGCAACTCCGGCTGACATATACCCCAGAACTTCCAACGTCTACCACGATGGCACGAAGCATTATCGACGGGTTTGAGGCTCAAAAACCTTACGGCGGTCGTTTGCAGCACATGGCTGATGACCTCCTGCAGCTTCAGGAGGCAAAAAATCGAATCGTGATCGTGAGCCATCAAGGTGAGCGACTGCAGCGACTGCTAGCAGAACAGGGAGTGGACAGCTCTCTTACTGAAGAAATCCTGGAGGCTCCCGATCCAAAGACAATCTCTGTTTTAAAAGCAACCCTGGCTGAAGGTTGGCGACATCCCGACTCGAAACTCGTACTGATCACAGACAGTGAGCTCTTTGGTCGAAAGACTGCCCGGCGCCTTCGCAAGGGCGCTAGCAATACCGACCGGACATTTCTGGCCGACCTTAAGACCGGCGATTTCGTTGTGCATGTCGAGCATGGAATCGGTCGATTCCAAGGCATTGTTCAGATGACTGAGTCCAGTGGCCAACGAGAGTACTTAGCGTTGGAGTACATGGGAACAGACCGTCTCTATATACCCGTCGACCAGATAGGACGCATCCAAAAATATGTAGGAATGAGTGATCGGGAGCCCAAGCTCAACCGCCTCGGAACGGCGGATTGGACAAAGGCAAAAAAGAAGGCCCAGCGCTCGGCCGAAGAAATCGCCTCGGAGCTGCTTGAGATTTACGCGGCACGTGAAACGTCCGTTGGCCATTCCTTTGAGGGGGATTCTCCGTGGCAGGGGGAGTTTGAAGACAAGTTCCCCTTCATTGAAACCCCAGACCAATTGCGGGCAATAACAGATGTCAAAGGGGACATGGAACGGGCGAGGCCTATGGACCGCCTCATCGCAGGGGATGTGGGTTACGGGAAAACTGAAGTTGCCCTACGGGCCACCTTCAAAGCAGCGATGTCTGGGAAACAGGTAGCCATCCTCGTCCCAACAACTGTTCTAGCGCAACAGCACTACGACACATTTACGTCACGAATGCGGGAGTTCCCCTTAAAGATTGCCCAGCTCAGCCGCTTCAGAAAAAAGTCCGAACAAGAAGCCGTGCTCGGCGGACTCGCATCCGGGGATGTCAATGTCGTCATCGGAACACACAGAGTGCTCCAGAAGGACGTTGCCTTTGCCGACCTCGGCCTAGTAGTAATCGATGAAGAACAGCGCTTTGGGGTCCAGCAAAAGGAGCAACTCAAGGCCCTGCGTCATAACGTGGATGTCGTGACCTTAACCGCTACCCCTATTCCTCGAACCCTTCATATGGCGTTAAGCGGTCTTCGAGAAATCAGTGTCATTGAATCACCACCCGAACGTCGACTACCGGTAAAAACGTATGTGTCGATCTATCACGATGAGATCGTCTGCAACGCTATTCAGAATGAGATTGACAGGGGTGGTCAGGTCTATTTCCTCCATAACCGAATCCAGACGATAAACACCTGGGCGGAGCGACTCAAAACACTCCTTCCGTCAGTCGACATCCTCGTCGGGCATGGACAAATGTCATCGAATGAACTCGAAGAAGTGATGTACAGGTTTGCTCGTGGGGACGCGCAGGTGCTTCTGTCCACCGCCATTATTGAGAACGGTCTGGACATCCCCAATGTGAACACCATCATCATCAACGATGCATGGAGGTTCGGTCTCTCACAGTTGTATCAGCTTCGTGGACGCGTGGGCCGGGCTGAAGCGCAAGCCTATGCATATTTTCTTTATCAAAAAGACCAAAAGCTTACAGAAGACGCCGAAAAGCGCCTCCAAACAATTCTTGAGGCGTCCGAACTAGGAGCCGGCTTTCGAATCGCAATGCGTGACCTCGAGATTCGTGGGGCGGGCAACCTTTTGGGAGCTGACCAACATGGGCATGTCACAACCGTCGGCTTCGACCTTTACACACGAATGTTGAGGGCGGCCGTGCAAGAGTTGCAAGGAACTCAGGTGGAGCAAGAAGAGTCACCGCCCGTGGTCGTTGATCTTCCACTCGATGCGTATCTTCCTGATGAATACATGGGGACGTATGGCGCCAAGGTGCGGGAGTATCAGCGACTGGCGAGCCTCAAGACCATACCCTCAGTTGAGGAAGCCATCGCAGACATTCGGGACAGGTTCGGTGAACTTCCTGAAGCCGTTGCCAATATGGCCACCATTCTGCGAGTCAAAGTCAGAGCTATCGAACTCGGCATTCCAAGCATCACGACCTACAACCATGAACTCATCATTAAGATTCCCTCAGGACGGCGTGTTAACTCGGCCGTTATCGCAAAGGTTATCGGCAGACGAATGCGCCAGGGCCACCACGGACTTGTGTGGAGAGGGTTTCAGGACGCTCCCGAATGGCCAGAACAGCTTTTAGCCCTGCTCGATAGTATTTTGCGATGGGACAGCCTAAAAGCATCAGAGCAGCAACCGGTTACAACTGGAAGTGGTGACATCTCACCGCAATGATTGCTACGTTGGTATAGACCGTATGACCTCACAGGCTGTGGCAAAAGCTTTTTCCCACGCTAGAAATGCCTCGAAGATTCAAATGAACCAATGACAGCCGCCCGATCACGCACTGCAACTTCAAACACCTTAGTGATCGTTGAATCACCGGCTAAGGCAAGAACGATCGCCGGGATTCTTGGCTCCGAGTACACGGTCGAATCGTCAGTTGGGCATATTCGTGATCTTCCAGTGAATGCAGCAGATATCCCTGAAGCGGTCCGCGGAAAGTCGTGGTCGCGACTTGGCATAAACGTCGACGAGGGATTCGCTCCGGTGTACGTCATCCCTGCTCGATCAAAAAAAATTGTCGCTGATCTGAAGCGTCAATTAAAGACGGCTGATGCGTTGCTGCTGGCAACAGACGAAGACCGTGAAGGCGAAGCTATAGCTAAGCATCTTGTGGAAGCACTCAAGCCCAAAGTGCCCGTTGGTCGACTCGTCTTCCATGAAATAACAAAGCCTGCTATTGAGGAGGCTCTTCAAAACACGAGGACCATCGACGAACAGTTGTTCAAGGCCCAAGAATCCCGCCGTATCGTCGATCGCCTGGTCGGCTTTGAGATCTCTCCAGTGTTGTGGAAAAAAGTTGCAAGCGGACTTTCGGCAGGACGAGTCCAGTCGCCAGCTGTCCGACTCATTGTTGATCGCGAACGGGAGCGCATGGCGTTTGTTCGAGCCAAGTTCGGGGGATTGACGGCCGAACTCAAGACGCCCAGAGAATCCGACGCTCCCTTTTCGGCCCGCCTCATCACACTCGCTAACCAAAAGATTGCTGGGGCAAGCGATTTCGATCCCGCGTCCGGGGAACTGTCCTCAACATCTGTAGTGCAGCACCTGCTGGAGCGAGATGTTCTTCGACTCGCCGAAGCGCTTAACGGCTCAGACCTTGTCGTGCGGTCGGTAGAAAAGACACCGAGAACCCAACGCCCGAGACCACCTCTCATCACGTCTACGCTTCAGCAAGCAGCGAGCGGTCAGCTTCGATTTAGCCCAGGCCGAACCATGCGCGCAGCACAACAGTTGTATGAAAACGGTTACATCACGTATATGCGAACAGATTCAACGACGCTCTCAGCCCAAGCCCTGGCTGCGGCTCGTCTTGAAATCAAACAACGCTTCGGTGACGAGTACCTTCCCGATCAATCTCGCCGCTATAAGACCAGCGACTCCAGCGCTCAAGAGGCCCACGAAGCTATCCGGCCTTCCGGAGAACAATTCACTGACCCCACCGATCTTTCGTCCGACATCAACGAGGATGCTCGTCGGCTCTACGAACTCATTTGGAGGCGAACGCTGGCATCCCAGATGCCTGACGCCCGTCTGGAACGAACTCGCATCCTCCTTGAGGGGCCTGCAGGGGCCGATGGCCAGGCTACTTTCCAGGCAAACGGGCAGGTGGTGATCTTTGACGGCTTCCTGCGTATCACGAACGAACAGAGCAGACGAAATGACGATGATCAGGCGTTCCTTCCGTCCCTGGCTGAAGACGATTCGGTAACTGTGACGGAACTTGAACCCACAGAGCATGAAACACGCCCGCCTGATCGATGGACCGAGGCAAGCCTGATCCGTGAATTGGAACGGCTTGGGATCGGGCGTCCCTCTACATATGCCAGCATCCTTGAACGCATTCAGGACCGCTATGTTGAACGGAGCGGAACTTCGCTCGTCCCACGTTGGACCGCCTTCGCTGTCATGAACCTAATGACGGAGCACTTCTCAGAATTGATCGACTCTGGTTTCACGGCCCGCATGAACGACAGCCTGGACCAAGTCGCAAATGGAGAGCTTGACCCTCAGCCGTGGCTCTCCGAATTCTATTTCGGCACCAGCACCGCAGATCCGGATAGCGACATGCTTCCCGACGGCCTCCAGCACCGCATTGAAACCAGCGGGGACCAGATTGATGCCCGAGCGGTCTCAACCATCCCACTAGGTAGCAAGGACTCGGGCCTAGCAGTCAGAGTCGGTCGCTACGGACCATATATTCAGTCACCAACTGACGAATCAATTCGAGCACAGGTTCCCGAGGAGATGGCACCGGACGAGCTAACCATCGCCGTTGCCAATGAACTACTTGAGAAAGCGTCTCAAGGTGACCGAACCCTTGGTGCCGAGCCAGAATCCGGCCTGCCGATTTTTGTCAAGGTCGGCCGCAACGGCGCCTACCTACAAGTCGGTGAAGCTCAGGGAGAAGGAGCTGAGAGGCCCCGAACGGCAAGCATCTGGCCAACCGTCCCCGTCGAATCGATAACACTGGAGCAGGCTCTCGAGCTCTTGCAGTACCCCCGGGTTCTGGGTGAGCATCCAACCTCAGGTAACCAGGTCACCGTGCAGGATGGACCGTATGGCCCCTATGTCAAGTCCGGCACGGAAAACCGCAGCCTGCCTGGTGATGGTGACGAGAGATATAGAGCGCTAAGTACGTTCAATATTGACCAGGCCATCGCATTGCTGAATGCACCTCGAGAATCACGACGTGGCGGCCAACAACTTGCGGACCTTGGGACCCACCCCGCCTCTGGATTACCTGTAGTAGTACGCGATGGTCGGTATGGCCCATACGTCACAGACGGCGAGATCAATGCCAGCCTTCCAAAAGGCCGTGACCCACGGGAAATCACAATTGAAGACGCGGTCCAACTTCTCGCCGCCCGCGCCGAGCGGGTGGCCGCACAGGGTGGTTCCTCTCGACGCCGAAGGTCTTCGAAAAGCAAGGC
>CAZFVB010000004.1:0-24427 GCA_964522375.1 uncultured Chloroflexota bacterium | reverse complement strand
GGGTGGCCGCACAGGGTGGTTCCTCTCGACGCCGAAGGTCTTCGAAAAGCAAGGCCAAGGCCAAAAGCAAGGCCAAGGCCAAAAGCAAGGCCAAGGCCAAAAGCTAGGCTAGTCGCGTACGGTTGCGTCCTGACGGTTTTCTTGAGGAAACACGCTAACGAGCAACGACAATCCGGCCCGTGACGATCGACGACCAGAGCAAGACTAAGAACTAATGCAAGGGCCAAACTCACATGGCCAAGTTTTGAAGAGCTCCCAAAACAGCCACACCAAACGTACTGCTTCCGTGCAAAACGCATTCTTATAAATCGCCTGTTCAGCAAGCGCCTCCTTCTTTTGGCTATCGATAGCTGCGCTATCATGAATCGACACTCGAGTTATTGAGTGAATTCATACGTGTTTTGACGCGTGAGGTCCTGCCGCCGCAAGCGGTCCCAATCGCGAATGATGAACACGCAGGAACCCTAAGGAAAGAAGAAAGGTTTTTGCCGCATGGCTGTTGCTTCAATGCGGGAGTTGCTCGCCGCAGGCGTGCACTTCGGCCACCGTACACCCCGATGGAATCCAAAGATGCAGCGTTTTATCTTTGGTGAGCGCGGTGGTGTACACATCATCGACCTTCAGCACACCGTACGCGCCCTTGATCGAGCCACTGCCTTTTTACGGGCAACGGCGGCAAGCGGAGGTGACGTCATCTTTGTTGGTACTAAACGCCAGGCGCAGGACGTTATCCAAGAAGAAGCCCAGCGCTGCGGGGCTCACTATGTTGAACAACGTTGGCTTGGCGGAACCCTAACGAACTACGACACTCTCAAAGGCCGGCTGCAACGGCTTCGCGAACTGCAGGCTCGTGAAGCCGCAGGCGAATTTGAGGCGCTTACGAAGAAAGACGCACAACGCCTTCGCGTAGAGCTAGCCCGGCTCATAAAACGGATGGGTGGCATTCGACAACTTTCAGATCTTCCTACAGCCATATTTGTGATCGACCCCAAACGTGAGAGCAACGCTGTGGCCGAAGCAAGGAAACTGGACATTCCTGTCGTAGCAATCGTCGACACCAACTGTGATCCGGATGTCATTGACTACGCGATCCCTGGAAATGACGATGCCATTCGGTCAATCCGGGCTGTTACAACCCTGGTCGCCAACTCGATACTTGCTGGACGAGAAGAGTATGAAAAGATGGAGGCTGAACGTGCAGCACGTCTCGCCCAAGAGGCTGAAGCAGCGTTAGCCGCGGCAATCGCAGCAGAAGCCGCTGGTGAAAAATCCGACGATATTGAAGCAGCAATGTTATCTGCGGCCGCTGAGAACTCTGAGAAGCAACCGACAGCCGGCGAACAACCCAAGGTGGATGACGAAGCAGATCCCAAACAGCACAGCACCGAGGGAGCAAAGGTTGTTGAAACTCCGAAGGCCCGACCTAAAGCAGCTCCCAAGGCTCGGGGAGGGCGTCGAAAACCGGCTCAAAAAGCGGCGGCCAAGGCCAAACCTTCACCGGCCAGCCCAACGGGCGAACCCACTACAGAAGTAGCTCCCGGCGACGAAAACGCAACTTCCACAGACGGTGGGGAAATCGAGAAAGGTGTCGAAAGTGCCAAGTAAAGCCTCTGTCGCTGATATTCGTGCGATCCGTGACGAGACGGGTGCCGGCGTGATGGATGTCAAACGTGCGATTGAAGAGGCTAATGGAGACCTTGAAGGAGCCAGGGAGCTTTTGAATGAACGCGGGGCAAGGATGTCCGCAAGTAAATCGGAACGAGACACTAAGGAAGGCCTGATAGAAGCCTATATCCATCCCGGGCGTCCACTTGGAGCGCTTTTGGAATTGAACTGCGAAACAGATTTTGTGGCCCGAACAGATGAGTTCAAATCGCTCGCGCGTGACCTGGCTATGCATATTGCTGCCATGCAACCAGAACGGATTAGTGATGACGAAGCTGATCCGACGACTGAAGGGGAATCACTTCTATCCCAAGCGTGGTTCCGGGACGGTTCCCTTACTGTTGAACAAGTCATTCAAGCCGCAATTGGAAAGCTCGGGGAAAATGTAAAGGTTAGTCGTTTTAGCCGATTTGAGATTTAGGCACTGACACAGGCCAAAGCTAGGAATATCGATGACAACCTCCAATCTGCAGTACCGACGAGTCCTGCTAAAGCTCGGTGGTGAATCACTTTCCGGTAAACATTCCTTTGGGATCGATCAGGATTCCGTGGCATCCGTAGCGACCAGAGTTGTTGAGGCACACAAATTAGGGGTTGAATTAGCCGTCGTTGTTGGCGGTGGGAATTTTTGGCGTGGTGGCGAGAACGAGCACATGAACCGGGCAACGGCCGATTACATAGGCATGCTTGGAACTGTAATGAACGCAATGGCGTTACAAGAGGCAATTGAACGTTTAGACGTCCCAACCCGAGTGCAAACCGCTATAGAGATGCGTGAAATCGCGGAGCCCTATATTCGCAGAAAAGCTATGGCCCATTTGAAAGACGGCCGAATCGTTATCTTTGCCGCCGGATCTGGGAATCCATACTTCACTACGGACACTGCTGGCGCTCTTAGGGCAATGGAGATCGGTGCCGATGCCTTCCTCAAGGCCACCAAGGTGGACGGTGCCTATACAGAAGATCCCATGATCAATCCCGACGCAAGCCGAATAGAACACATCACTTACCTTGACGCGATAAACAAAGGAATCAAGGTTTTGGACGCGACAGCGTTTAGCCTTTGCATGGACAATAATATGCCTATCGTAGTGTTCCGTTTAGAAGACACTGACAGTCTTGTGCACGTGCTAGAAGGCGCCCGCATAGGAACCCTCGTATCGGCAAACCAAAATGATTGATGAGTTTTTGACCGATTGCAGCCGACGGATGGATCAGGCTGTTGAACACCTACGACGAGAACTGACCAGCATTCGAACAGGACGAGCGTCTCCACTCTTAATCGAAGACCTAAGCATTGATTATTACGGTCAACCAACTCCGCTCAAGCAAATAGCTGGCATTTCGGCGCCAGAGGCTCGACTGCTGCTCATTCAGCCGTGGGACAAAGGTGCGCTTCCGGATATAGAGAAAGCCATAGTGGCGTCTGATCTCGGCATCACCCCTTCAAATGATGGGAATGTTATCCACTTGCCGATACCTCAACTTAGTGAAGACCGAAGACGAGATATTGTTCGACTCGTTAAGCAGCGTACAGAAGACGCGCGAGTTGCGGTACGCAATATTCGCCGAGACGTTCACGATGACCTTCGAGAACTTGTAACTGAAAAAGAAGCCTCTGAAGACGAATTCCGACGCTCAGAAGGAGCGCTCCAACAAGCCACAGATAAGCACGTCGAAGCCATAGATACACTTGGCCAACAAAAGGAAGCCGAGGTGATGCAGGTCTGAGCATCCAAGACTCTGGAACTCCTTCCACACCGTCGCACGTTGCCATAATCATGGATGGCAATGGTCGATGGGCTGCACAGAGAAACCTTGAGCGTCAGGATGGCCATAAAGAGGGTGCACGCAGAGTGCGGGATATAGCGGAAGCCTGCATAAACAGAGGCATTCAAGTCCTCACTGTCTATGCGTTTTCCACCGAGAACTGGGGCAGGTCTCCTGATGAGGTTGGCTTTCTCATGAAACTTATTCCAGACCGGCTGACCGCTGAACGGTCAACGATCTTCTCTCAACAAGTCCGAATACGAGTGCTTGGTGACCTGGGAGAACTCCCAATACTGGATCGCCTAGCGGTACAAGAAATCATTCAGGAAACATCCGGTCATAGCGCCCTCGACTTGAACATTGCCTTCAATTACGGTGGTCGCGCAGAAATAGTCCGTGCCATTAAGCAACTGCTTGCTAATGGTGTGGATCCGGAAACTGTTGATGAACAGATTGTCAGCGACGCGATGTACACATGCGGCCAACCGGATCCTGATCTTTTGATTAGAACTGGTGGAGACCAGCGTTCTAGCAACTTCCTGGTTTGGCAATCGATATACAGTGAGTATTACTTCACACCGACTCTCTGGCCTGACTTTACAGCCAACGAACTTGACCTCGCTCTCTCTGATTTTGCCAATCGGAACCGCAAGTTCGGTCTTGTCCCAACCGGGTCGACTCTTACCCCCAAGACAAGCGACGGGTAAAACTGCTGTCGCGTCGTATCGCTAGCGCCCTCCTCCTCGCACCATCAGTCCTGGCGCTCGCGTGGTGGCACCCAGTCGCGTTCGCAATCCCTATGGCAATTGCGGCCGCTGTGATCGCGTTTGAAATTGGCACGATGTATGGAGCCAGCGGTATACGCACCTCGAGAGGGGCCGCTGCTGTAGTTGCCTTCGGATTGGTCGTCCGCTGTGTTATTGCCCATACCTGGATTGATGTCGCCATCATTGGGGTTGTTGTTTACACCCTTCTCAGACAACTCTGGCATCACCGGATGTACGGGAGATTTGCAAGTTGGGGTATAGCCATGGTGGCCGCAGTTTACGCTGGTGGTCTTTTAGGTTTCATGGTGTTGCTTCGTGGGCTTCCCAATGGTTTCTCATGGGTGGCCGTGGCCTTTGGCGCAACGTGGGCCTTTGACATAGCGGCTTATGCTGTTGGGAAAAACATAGGTCAGCACGGCTTCATGACACACATATCCCCTAAAAAGACGTGGGAAGGGGTAATTGCCGGAACGGTTGCGACATGCATCTTCCTTGGAGCTGCTTTTGCATTCCTCGGGCATGCTTGGTGGCAAGGCCTCGCCCTAGGAGTAGGCGTGAGCTCAGCAGCCGTGTTCGGCGACCTCGTCGCCTCGATGCTCAAACGAGACACTGGTCATAAAGATAGCGGGACCATCATTCCTGGCCACGGGGGCATGCTTGACCGTCTTGATAGCGTGCTCTTCGTGGCACCTATAGTTTTCACTTTTACAGCCCTCTCCGGATGAACTCCGCTCCTACACAAACCAGGCCGGGAACGCGTAAGCGTCTCGTCATCCTTGGATCAACCGGATCCATAGGAACTCAGACATTAGAGGTGGTCCGAACACATCCAAATGAGTTTGAGGTTCTCGCCCTAGCCTGTCGGTCAAACTCAACCAGACTGCTTGAGCAAGCCAGTGAATTTCAACCCCGATTCATTTGCGCCAAAGATCTTGATGCGCGTAACGCCCGCTCCTTGAAATCAACGGAGAGCCTCCCCTACCCAGAGGGTCTAAGTCTTATGGCCAGACTTCAGGAAGCCGACGTCGTGGTCGTTGCGACTGTAGGTATGGCTGGCTTTAGCCCTACGCTGGCTGCTCTCAAAACTGGCAATGATGTGGCTCTCGCGAGCAAGGAAATGCTCGTTATGGGCGGAGAAATACTGAGTGGCTTAGCCGAAACCAGTGGTGCAAAGATCCTGCCGATCGATAGTGAGCACAATGCGATCTGGCAATGTCTGAGGGGCGAAGATCACGACTCCATACGGCGTCTAATTCTCACTGCCTCTGGGGGACCATTCAGAACTTGGCCCTTGTCAAAGATTCGCTCAGCCATGGCAGCAGAGGCGCTCCAGCACCCAAATTGGGAGATGGGACCAAAAGTAACCGTTGACTCTGCAAGTTTGCTGAACAAGGGTTTGGAAGTCATTGAGGCGCATTGGCTCTTTCAAATCGGCTATCCGTCAATAGATGTCATCGTCCATCCAGAATCAATCATCCATTCCATGGTGGAATTTCATGATGGCTCGATTAAGGCACAGTTAGGGGCTCCGGACATGCGCTTACCTATCCAGTATGGGATCGCGAATGCAGAACGCCTCAATCATGCATACACACCCCTTACTCTCGACAAGCTTTCCCAACTCACCTTTGAGCCGCCCGATGAAGACCGGTTCCCCTTATTAGCTATGGCACGCATGGCTGCGACAATTGGAGGGACCCATCCGGCGACACTCTGTGGCGCGGATGATGCAGCCACCCATTGGTTCATAAACGGAGGTGGAACCTTTGGCGCTATGACGGATGCCATCCAAGAGGTGATGGATAAAACCTCTTCAACACCTGTCACCGATATTGAAACAGTGGTCGAAGCCCATCAGCAAGGTTTCGACTACGCGACACGATTGCTCGACTAACAATGCAAATCCTCTCCGACGCTCTAAATGGCGAGATGAGCATTCTTGTGGTGTTGCCACTCGCCCTTGCCATGATCACGGTCATCGTCTTTGTCCACGAACTAGGACACTTTCTCTTTGCCCGTCGATTCGGTGTCCATGTCAAGGAATTTGCAGTCGGCTTCCCGCCACGCCTATGGTCAAGGCTGAGAGGCGGCGTAGTGGAGGAGGTCCACGCACTATCGGCCCTCACTGGGCCCATTGAAGGACCTTTGCGTACCGCTAAAGACCTTCATGGAACAGACAGGCTTCCGAAGGGTGCCGTCCTTCTCCTAAATGGCAAAGACCCTCGATTTGAGTTTCATGCTGGCGAAGCTGGAAGGTCAACCGCGGTAGCAGTGCTGATCGATGGCAAGCCACCTGACCACTGCCTTGCCCACTTAAGGTCACTTGAGCAACCCGTGCTACTCACGAACAACGTTTCGTCAGTCTTCGACAACCAAAACTGGTCCGTCTCGGATGTCATTGCACGAATTGACCCCGTTAATGGCACAGGCGAGCCCAATCTAGCCAGCGTCACAATTGGCGCTACCCGATTCGCCATCAACGCCATTCCTATCGGGGGCTATGTGCGACTGGCTGGAGAGAATGAGCGCTTCGATTCTCCTGAGAGCTTTGCGTCACAGTCAGCGTGGAAACGAGCCATTATCTTGCTGGCCGGTCCAGCAATGAACCTCATGCTTGTTCCCGTCTTATTCATTATTGCAGCCCTGATCTGGGACATTAATGGCAGTTCAATTGTCGCAGTGGCACCCGGTGGCCCAGCCCAAGTGGCTGGACTACGGGCCGAGGATCGACTCTTACGTATTGGTGATAGCAACATTGACTCCGTGGCAGCCGTACAAGCCGCAGTTCGAAAGTCGGTAGGCCGAAAAACCCAGGTCCTTGTTCAGCGTGGCACGGAGAATTTCTCCGTCACTATGATTCCCCGGACGAATCCCCCGGAATCCGAGGGGGCACTTGGCATTCAAATCAAACCTAACTTTGGACCAGGGTCAGTTGTCACGGCTCTCTCACGGGCCGTTCCTCGAAGCCTGTACGCATTGATTCTCCTTCCAGTCGCAATAGGCGAAGCCATTAGTGGTGACCAGGACCTAGAGCTCGCGGGACCTGTGGGCATCGTGCAAACAGTGGGTGAAGCCGCCCGCCAAGGCCCAGAAGTCGTCTTTATTCTGGCAGCGTTCCTAACAGCTCAGATCGGGCTTCTAAACCTGATGCCATGGCCCGGGCTTGACGGTGGTCGACTCATATTCGTTGCCATAGAAATCATTACCGGTCGTCGTGTGCCACCACATCGTGAGGTTGCATTTCATCTTGCTGGAATCATGTTGCTACTCATTCTTGTTGTCGCAATCACCGTCGGCGACCTTCAACGACTGGGAAGCAACTGAGATGCGCCCATCTTGACCTTGGTCCAACTAGACATTCACGGTAGGCTCGCAGTGCCATTCCGAAACCTTCCCCCCCTCATGGATGCAAGGCACACCTAAACGTGATTAAACGCAGGGGTTCATACCAGATAAAGGTCCGTGACGTTCCTATCGGTGGCGGTGCGCCGGTAACCGTGCAATCCATGACAATTACGGACACACGCGATGTCGAGGCGACCGTCGCTCAAATAGACGCCCTTATGGAGGCAGGCTGTGACATCGTTCGGGTGGCTGTTCCTGACAAGTATGCAGGTGCTGCTCTCAAGGAGATCAGGACTCGAACTGACGCCCCGCTAGTGGCTGACATCCATTTTGACCATCGACTTGCGCTCATGGCTGCTGAAGCCGGCATTGACTGTCTCCGGATAAACCCTGGAAACATCGGCAGCCGTGAACGAGTTCAGGAAGTTGTAAAGGCCTGCAAAGATCGCGATATCCCCATTCGTATTGGCGTCAATGCCGGATCGATCCAAGAGGCGTGGTCCAAAACATCCGCAGGACGACCTGAAGGCGACGCACTTGTTGAAGCCATGGTTGAAGATGCTCTTGAGCACGTAAAAATCCTTGAGGACATGAGCTTTGATCAAATAAAGATTTCAATGAAATCATTCGAAGTGGACATCACCATCAAGGCTTACAAGGAACTGGCGCAGCATGTGATGTACCCGTTCCATATCGGGATTACGGAATCGGGTCCGCCCAGCACCGGCATTATTCGATCCTCGATAGGCCTAGGGTCTCTGTTATGGGACGGATATGGCGACACAATGCGAGTATCTCTTACCACTGATCCGGTTGAAGAGGTGCGTGTCGCAAACGAGATCCTTCAGGTTCTGGGCCTCAAGACGGTCGGGCCCACGATGGTCTCTTGCCCCTCGTGCGGTCGCTGCGAAATCGATCTTTATGGGCTTGCCGATGCCGTGGAAGATGTAATGAAAGGCACTAAACAACCGATGAAAGTCGCCGTCATGGGTTGTGTAGTGAACGGACCAGGCGAAGCAATGGATGCAGACCTTGGGGTCGCCGGAGGCAAAGGTAAAGGAGTCATCTTTCGAAAAGGCGAGATACTTCGGACAGTCGACGAGGCCGACATGTTGCCCGTGCTGACTGAAGAAATACGAAAGCTTGAGATTGAAATGGCTGAAACAGTTGAGGCTAGCTAGGAATCTTCCGAGCGCCGTCTGAGGAGTCGTGAAATCATGCAACTTGCCCTCTCAGGCCGAATATCTGAAGCGCCGCACGAAAAGACCCAGACACTTGTCGAACTCCCCAATCTCGCTGAAGCAGCCGCGCGAATCGGCTACAAGGCACTCGAAATACGAAACTCCCAGTTGGATGTAGGCGCTTCCCACTCACAAATCACGTCAGTACGTCAGGCGCTGCAGGAAAACAACCTGGAAGCTTGCTGCCTGGTAGCTGACTCTGCGCACGAAGGTCGCTTCAGTCCGCGATTTGACGAATACCTTGACATGGCCATCCAAATTGGAGCCAAGCGCATTCGCCCCAGCATTGGATCGATAGAGCAAATCCCACTCGTCCAAGACGCCGCTGACCGAGCAGCGGCCTTCGGCATTGAACTGGTTCAATTCACTCACCACGGAACACCCTTTAACTCTGTGAGGGGGGCCTTAGAAATGCTGCATCGGGTAAATCGTTTGAATGTAGGACTGGTATTCGAGGCCGCCAACCTATACATCGAAGGCCAGGAGTATGGTGACGACGCTCTGCAAGCCCTCGCGCCCCATATCCGTCATGCGGAAGTTCAAAACATGTTGCTCGTTGATGCTGCTGATGGAATACCAATCACCGCGCAGGGGGGGTACGTCCACTACCAGAACATCCGTGTCGATGATTCACGGGGAGTCGATATCCCCGGGGTAGTCTCCGGATTAAAGGACCTTGGGTATGCGGGATGGCTCGTTATGCATAGTCCAAATTTTGACGGTCTCGACCCATTGCAATATGCGGAGCAAGCCCACGATTATTTACAAGGATTAATAGACCGCCCTGCGTAGAACGCCATCAAAGATGGTCAGGGAACGGCCAATGGTAGGCTAAAGCAAGCTCGACAGATGGCCGAGCGTGGCTTTCGGGAGGCACCAGACGGCCACAACACAAGAGTCTCAAGCAACTCCACTTCGGCGCCAATATCTTGACATAAAGAGCAAGTATCAAGACGCCATTCTCTTCTTCAGGCTTGGCGACTTCTATGAAATGTTCGGTCAGGATGCTGAGCGTGCTGCTGCTGTTCTTCAGATCGTGCTCACATCTCGAGAGTTCGGTAAGGGTCACCGTGTCCCCATGTGTGGCATACCCCATCATGCTGCACCCACCTACATCGGGCGACTGATAGAGGCTGGCCTTCACGTCGCAATCTGCGACCAGGTTGGAGAACCTGGCAATGGACTGGTGGACCGACAGGTCACACGAGTCATTACGCCAGGCACTGTTATAGACGAGAACCTGCTGAAACCGAACTCCAACAATTACATCGCTTTTGTGGTCCAAGATGACAAAGACTTCGGTCTCTCGTACGCCGACATTTCAACGGGCATGCTTGCAAGTTGCGAAGCTGATGCTGCTGCGTTGAGGCGAGAGATGGCAAGAATTGACCCCCGGGAAGTCCTTACGATCGGAATTGAACCGGGCCAGATTCCCAACGCAATACCGAAAGATGACCACCCGTGGTTCACGGATCCGATCGCCGGCAGCGAAACCCTAAAACGACTGTTTTCGGTTCAAAGCCTGGAAGGGCTTGGACTTAACGGCCGGCCTTTGGCGACTCGTGCTGTCGGATGCCTCTTGCGGTACCTCGAGGACACCGATGACTCCTCACTACACGTGTTAACCGGCATTCATGTCTACAGCACCACCGAATTCATGGAGCTTGACGGCTTCACACGGAACAACCTTGAACTCGAAGCAGCGGGCCGCGATCAACGATCTGATGGCAGCCTGCTCGACGTGCTTGATCACACCCATTCCCCTATGGGAGCACGCCGTCTACGAGAACAGCTTGGTCGCCCATTAATTGATATCCAGAGAATCAAGAAACGTCATGACCGATTAGCTGCGCTTGCCGACGACGCAAAACTTCGAAAATCCCTTCAGGCCAATCTTGATCACGTCGGAGACCTGGAACGACTGGCCAACCAGGTTCTACGCACATCAGTAAGCGTGATTGGTGTTCGTCATCTCGCAGCTGCGTTGGATGCTGTCACCGAAATCAGTGACCTGCTTCTTCCCGGCCCTCCACCATTGTCTGATCTTGAAAAACGCCTCGATCCGTGTACGGAGGCCCGAGAACTCATTGCCCGAGCAATAACCGATCAAGGGGAACGCCTCATAAAAACGGGGTACAGCCAAGAACTAGACAAGGTTGCCTCAGAAGCAGCAGAGGCACGGGAATGGATCGCAAACCTAGAACGTCTGGAGCGAGAAGCCACAGGTATAAAGACTCTCAAGGTTGGCTACAACCGTGTCTTCGGCTACTACCTTGAAGCAGGCCGTACACATGGGGACCTTGTCCCCGAGCGATTCCAGCGCCGGCAAACCCTTGCCAACACCGAGCGCTACATAACCCCTGACCTCAAGGAGTACGAGGCTCTTGTCCTCGGTGCCGACGAACGTATCGGAGATCTTGAACACTCGTTGTTCAAGGAGGTTCTGGCGTCACTGCACAACGATGGCGAACGCATGCTGCGCACAGCACGTGCCCTCGCTGCCCTTGATGTTGCTGCCAGCCTTGCAGAAGTTTCTGACCGTCACGGCTATGTTCGCCCTGAGATCCATGCTGGCGATGAACTGCGTATCCAAGCTGGCCGTCATCCGGTTGTTGAGATGAATCACAGCGAGACCTTTGTCCCGAACGATGTCCATCTAGATATTGAAGAACAACAAATAGCCATCTTGACGGGTCCAAACATGGCCGGGAAATCCACCTATCTCCGTCAAGTAGCTCTGATCACGTTATTGGCGCAGATCGGTAGCTTTGTCCCTGCGACCAATGCCGTGATAGGCCTCGTTGACAGAATCTTTACGCGTGTGGGCGCACGCGACGACCTCACTGCTGGTGCAAGCACCTTCATGGTCGAAATGCTGGAGCTTTCGGCCATTCTGGCCCAAGCAACACCACGCAGCCTGCTGGTCCTCGACGAGATCGGGAGGGGCACCAGCACGTACGACGGCATATCGGTTGCACGTGCTCTCATCGAGCACCTCCACAACCATCCGAGACTTCGTGCAAAAACCATATTCGCGACTCATTACCATGAACTGACGGCAGTTGCAGAGACCCTTCCACGAGTTCACAACTTGAACATGGCCGCCACTGAACAAGACGGCCACGTCGTGTTCCTACGGAGAGTTGTTCCAGGATCAGCTGATCGGAGCTTCGGCGTACACGTCGCTGAGATGGCTGGCCTACCTCCGACCATTATTCGCAGGGCAACAGCTATCCTTCGCGAACTAGAGGCGGAGTCATCGACCCAAAGTCTCACGGGGCAATTAGATTTCCTTCCTCCAACCGAGCACCCGGTACTCGAATTGCTTGGAGGCCTTGACCTGGATGAACTTACGCCCCTAGAAGCACTAAACACCCTCTATGAATTACGTCGAACGCTGGACCAATGACAATCCAGCGCCTTTCCTCAGACGTTAGCAGCAAGATAGCAGCAGGCGAAGTTATTGAACGACCAGCCTCTGTTGTCCGTGAACTTCTCGACAACGCGTTGGATTCGGGTGCCAAGAATATTCGAATCGTGATCGAGGATGGCGGAAAGACCGTAATCGACGTGAGTGACGACGGTGCCGGCATTGCGCCCCTTCAACTTCCGCTCGCCATTGAACGTCACAGCACTAGCAAGCTCGCATCGGTCGATGATCTGGCCCATATACGAACCCTCGGGTTCCGAGGCGAAGCACTCGCGAGCATCGTGGCAGTTGCTGAATTGAGTCTTCGATCCGTGGCCAAACAGGGTGAGGCTGGACTCGAGATCCACACTCGCGAGAACTCCCTGATTCACCAACAGCCCGTTGGTGGCGCCCGTGGGACACGAGCCATTGTGCGAGGCCTTTTTCGAACGCTCCCTGCGCGGCTCGAATTTCTAAGAGCCAACCGGACCGAGTCGAACCACGTAGCGAGCACCGTGACACGAGCAGCGTTGGCCCACCCGGAGGTGTCTTTTGAATTACGAGACAACGATCGTGCCCGCATCCAGACACCTGGAACCGGCAGCTTGCGAGATGCTCTTACATCTATCTATGGAACAAAACTTGTTGATGATCTAATTGAACTCCCACCGGGTCAGACTCTCGGGATTGATGGATTTGTTTCACAACCACACCTCCATCGGCCTTCTCGATCAGAGATCTCATTTTTCGTGAATGGGCGTTGGGTTAGTGATCGGCTTCTATCCGCTGCGGTCAGCGACGCGTACCGAAGCATGGTGCCGAGCGGCCGATTCCCCGTCATTGTCCTCCGCCTCTCTTTACCTCCCGCAGAAGTTGATGTAAATGTCCATCCGGCAAAAGCTGAGATTCGCTTTCGCCAAAGCAGCGAAGTCTTTCGTCGAGTTTCCGCAACATTACGTAGAGCCTTGAGTTCCGCCGGGGAAACAACGACAGCTGTCCTCGATAAACCCGTTATTGATCAGTTCTTTTTTCCCACTACGAATGTGAACTGGCGGCCAACCGCGCCAATGGCATCCCGCACCTTTTCGACTGAACCCATAAAAACATCCGGCCGTGAAAGCTCGGACCCGTTGACCTCATCGGCAGCCTCCCCAAGCCCGGAAATGCGGACACTCGGGCAGGTAGACCACACCTACATCGTCGCCATCAGCGCCGACGGCCTATACCTAATAGACCAGCACGCAGCGCACGAACGAGTGCTCTATGAGCAGTTCGCAAGCATCTCTAGCGAAACAACACAGCAACTCCTTGATCCCCTGACAATCACCCTAACGGCTGAGGAAAGCGAATGGGTCTTAGCTCACGAAGCCGATCTGCAGAAACTGGGACTCAGCATCTCTCCGTTTGGATCAGATAGTTGGCTTCTCCGTTCGGCTCCTCTCGCTCTCGGCCAACGTGATGCTGCCGAATACCTCCGCCAGGTCATTGCGGAAGCTCTCACGCCGGAGTTTCAACGGCTTGAGGCCACCGAGCAGGCACACTGGAGCATGGCCTGCCGCGCGGCCATAAAGTCTGGCGACAAGCTTTCCACTGAAGAAATGGACAAACTTGTCGTAGATCTTCAGGCTTGCGACCTTGGAAAAACATGTCCTCACGGACGCCCCACCATCGTCCTTATGACCCGAACCATGTTAGATAAGCAGTTCGGACGAACATAAGACCAAAGCCCGGCGGGGCTCGCAATCGTGTTCCAGAGATCTACGCAAGACCGGTGATGGTGCCGTCAGTCGCTATATCCATATCTACCGCGAAAGGCCGTCGAGGCAAACCAGGCATTGTCATGATGTTCCCGGTCACAGGCACTATAAATCCTGCGCCTGCAGACACCCGCACGTCTCGAACTGAAATCCGGAAATCCTCTGGTCGACCCAGAAGCTTGGGGTTATCCGAGAACGAATATTGTGTTTTCGCCATACACACGGGCAGGTGTTGCCACTGACTGCGTTCAAGCCGCTGGACATCACGATTACTCCCTCCTACATAATCCACGCCGCCTGCCCCGTAAATCTGCCGGGCGACGATCTCGATCTTTTCCCTAAGGGGTGTCTCAGGCTCATACAGTGGCCGAAACGAACTCTCCCCGCTATCAAGAACCTTGAGCACACTTTCCGCTAACTCCTCGCCCCCTTGGCTTCCCTCGCTAAACACCGTAGACACCGCACACGGCACACCCATACTCGCAGCGACCTCTTCAAGGGCAGCAACTTCCGCATCGGTGTCCGTTGGGAATCGATTAATAGCTACTACTACAGGAACACCAAATTTCTGAATGTTTCCCACATGTCTTTCCATATTTGGAAGTCCCTGGCGTAAGGACTCGACATCTTCAACCGCTAACTCACGCCGACTGGCCCCGCCATGTAATTTGAGCGCCCGCACAGTCGCAACCAGTACGGCAACCCGTGGCTTGAGATTTCCTGCGGGACATTTGATGTTGAAAAATTTCTCGGCGCCCAGATCGGCACCAAATCCAGCCTCAGTTACCGTAATATCCGCAAGCTTCAACCCTAGGCGAGTGGCAATCAGCGAGTTGCACCCGTGAGCAATATTTCCGAACGGTCCTCCATGGATTAACGCCGGACCCCCTTCCAGATTTTGAACCAAGTTTGGCAGTACGGCATCACGCATCAATATCGCCATTGCGCCTTGCGCATTGAGATCGGCTGCTGTCACATATTGCCCACGGCCTAGATCCGCCACCACGATTTCTGAAAAACGCTGCTTTAGGTCCTGAAGATCCCGGGCAAGACACAAGATAGCCATCACTTCCGAAGCAGGCGTAATGTCAAAGCCTGTTTCCCGAGGCACGCCACGGGTTCGGCCTCCTAGCCCTGTCACGACTTTATAGAGGGATCGATCATTCATGTCCATGACACGCCGCCATAGAACACGCCGCCCATCCAGACCCAGCTTGTTTCCTTGGTGCAAGTGGTTGTCTAGCATCGCGGCTAGCAGGTTATGCGCAGCCGTAACCGCCGCAAAGTCACCAGTGAAATGAAGGTTTATGTCTTCCATCGGCACAACTTGTGCGTAACCACCACCAGCCGCTCCACCCTTCACACCAAACACTGGCCCAAGGGATGGCTCGCGGGTAGCACTAATAGCCCGATGCCCCATCCGTTGGAGAGCTTGCGTAAGACCTACCGTCGTTGTCGTTTTGCCTTCTCCTGCAGGAGTTGGCGTGATGGCAGTCACCAGCACAAGCGAGCCGTCTGCCTGTTCTTCCCGAGCCCGAATAGCTGCCCCCGTGACCTTGGCCTTAACATGGCCATACGTATCAATCTCATCAGTGCCTAGCCCTAGCTCACGAGCAATGTCTTGAACTGGCCGCAAGGACGCCTGTTGCGCAATCTCGATATCCGGAAGCTGCTTAATACTCATTAGCGATCCATTTCTTACAGGGTGTGTTCGACCAAATCAACAAGGTTTCGCATCAAGCAATAGTTAGTTAGTGGCCCAATGCCGCCGGGCACTGGAGTAATCAGTCGTACACGAGGTTCGACTTCATCAAAGTTCACATCTCCTACCAAGTTTCCATTTTCATAATTGGTCCCAACATCCAAAACCACAGCATCCCCTCCAACATGTTCGGCACCAATGAGGCCCGGATAACCGGCAGCCACAACGAGTATCTCCGCACTTGCCGTCACAGAAGGAAGATCAGTTGTCCTGGTGTGACAAACCGTCACAGTTGCATGTCGGTCGAGCAACATTGCCCATAAGGGTCTCCCAACGACGTTGCTACGTCCGACAATCGTTACGGACCGACCCTCAATCTGTTCCCCAGCAAAATCAAGCATCTCGACGACCGCAGCCGCGGTGGCTGGCCCAATCTTCACGCGGCCTGTCATTAGTTCACCTAGGGCCGTCGAACTGACACGATCCACATCTTTATTGGCATCCAGGGAATCTACGACCACAGATTCTTCTATTTGAGCCGGAAAAGGGAACGCCAAGAATATTCCATGGACCGAGTCATTGGTGTTAAGCCGGTGAATGTGCTCCACAACCTCTTCACTCGATGTGTTCGACGGCAGGAGATCGTTCTCCACATTCACACCAACACGCTGACCGGCGCGTCCAATACTTCGCACATAACCTGCAGCCGCATCATCATCTCCAACCCGAACAGTCCTGAGGCACGGTGCCAATCCTCGATCTGCGAGTCCGTTCACCCGCCCATGAATATTCGTCCGAAGAAGTCGAGCCGGATCCCGACCAAAAAGAATGTTCGCCACCTTTAGGCACCTCCGCTCTGGAGAATGTCGTCGACCACGCTATCGGCTGTGGCTCCGCACTTAGAGGCAACCTCCAGGGCGGCCAGGAGTTCGCCTCGAATGCTTTCATCCGTGATAACCGGCAAATTCGCATGCACGTTCATCTCGCAAATCCGAATGGCCGTCCGCGCAAACGACGCGCCGGCCCCGGCGTCGCTAGACACGTTTGGGTTTCCCTTGCTTGCCGCTTCCCGCGCGAGATCAATCACCTCGCAGGCCACACCAGCGACTTTTAACGGGATCCTGCTCGCTTGCTCGGCTGCAAGAGAAATCTCACGGGCACGATCTTCACGTGCCTCTTCAGTGTCCCTCGGGAGAGTGTAAGCCGACATTACCCGGTCATACACCTGAGCATCAGCCTCCATCAATCCCAAAGCCTCGGGCCGAATCACATCACAACGTTCCGCAACACGCTGCATGTCTCCTTCGATTGACTGAAATCGTCGACCTGTAGACAGCCTGGCAGTCATAGCTACAAGCGCCGCCCCTATCGCAACCGCCAGTGCTGCGCCTGCACCACCACCCGGTGTCGCAGCAGATGATGACAATGAGGCAAGAAAGCTCTGCAGAGTCTCATCATCAGCCATAGCGGCCATACCTAGATCGCGGTCAGAGACGAGTTTGGCGTTAACGCAAAAGAAGGCTCAGGAATTGGCCGTGGGGTCATTAGGCCAGCTCGATCTACGATACGAGGGACCATTTGCTCCCAATCAATAGCCATAATATGAACACCGTGAACCCCTTTGATGTCGCGCACCTGTTCAATTATTTCAACACAGATCTTTACACCTTCTCTCCGAGGCTTTTCTGCTGTCCGCATGCGTTCAATCACCACATCGGGAACTTCCATTCCGGCGATTTTGAACTTCATAAACTCGGCCATTCGAGCCGACTTCAAAGGACCCACACCCGCAATAATATGAACCCGCTCATCTAAACCCTCATCGCGCACATACGACATCCATTCCTTAAATCGATCAACATTAAAGATCATTTGTGTGAGGGCAAACTGCTGGCCAGCCTCAGCCTTTTTGAGTAAGCGCAAGGGTCTCCACCCATAGGGCGGAGCAAACGGATTAGCCGCCCCACCTATGAAGAAGGAAAAGTCTCCGGCAATCGGATCACCTGCCCCCGTAATGCCATCATCCCGGAGACGTTGCAATAATCGCACGAGCTGGATTCCCTGGAGATCAAACACTGGTTTGGCCATTGGATGATCACCAAGCACCAAGGAATCACCACTTATTGACATAAAATTCCGTACACCAAAAGCCGAGGCCGCGATTACATCCGCCTGAATGGCAAGGCGATTCCGATCACGACATGACAACTGCATGATCGGCTCTAAACCAGCTTGAATGCACAGCAGGGCTGCACCCCAGTTGCCCATCTTAAGAGCCGCGCCCTGGTTATCCGTGCAGCTGGCAGCATCTACATAGCCACGGAGCAGTTCAACTTTTTCTCGAACACTCTGACTGTCTGGTCCACGTGGCGGCCCCAACTCACAGGTGACCGCAAATTCGCCAGCATCCAGAACCGCCTGCAGATTACTCTGTGGAGAAATCACGGCTTTCGATGTTGAATGGTCGGATGGCATATTGAGGTGAGGCCGCTTTAGCGCCATAGAGTCAAGAAAAGCATTGTTAATGGTATCGCGAGACAGTCACCTCGATGTCATCTAGTCCTTTGATTGTCATCTGTGGCCCAACAGCTTCCGGGAAATCGGCTGCTGCGATGCGCCTGGCAGAACACCTACCAGTCGAGATTGTTTCTGCTGATTCTCGACAGATCTACCGGGGCATGGATATAGGGACAGCTAAACCAACAACACAAGAACGCGACGCTATTCCACATCACCTCATCGATGTGGTTGACCCCGACGAAACATTCAGCGCATATCGCTTTGCCAAGATGGCCACGAAGGCAATGTCCAGTATTCGTACACGCGGGAACACGCCAATCCTAGTTGGAGGAACCGGCTTCTATATCAAAGCCCTCCTCAGTGGTCTGCCACTGGGTGAAACTCCTCCCAACCCACAAGTCCGGGTCCAATTGCTCGACCAATTGGAGACTCAAGGCCTCGATGCCCTCGTTGAACAACTTGGAGCTATTGATCCCGGCCGGGCAGCCTCTATCGACGCACAAAATCCTCGACGGGTCCTAAGAGCTCTGGAAATCGCAATTGTTCAAAGCAAGAAAGTGAAAAACCAAGACAATCGTTTCAACGAACCCAACTTGCAAACCCATGTGTTCGGTCTGTCGGTGGAACCGCAGACTCTCAGGGATCGAATCGCCGTACGAGTTGTTCACATGTATGCGGGTGGGTTGCTCGAGGAAGCGGCATCACTACGCAAATCAGGTTATGGCAACGACCTAGCCTCAATGAGTGGGATTGGCTATCGCGAAGCGTTAGCGTGCATTGACGGCGACCTGTCCTACGATGAAGCCACCGAACAAACTACTATCCGAACACGTCAATATGCCCGCCGCCAAAGAACATGGTTTCGCCATCAGCTTTCCGTACAGTGGCTACCTGCTGAAGATCTTACTAAGGCTGCAAAATGTTTAATCGAGACCGAGAATCTCCGCTGAGGAATGTTTAATTCCGCACAATCTTGCTTCCGATCACCTTGATATGGTTATTCATTACCCAGCGACAGGAACACAGCTAATCCAGAAGCTATACCGATACAGTTCCGTAAACTGGAACATCCATCGCAGGCACCCTAACAACTACTCAACGATCACTGCCCCCTACCAGTCATGAATATCCCCTTCACCAAAATGCACGGCGCCGGCAACGATTTTGCACTTCTCGACGGGCGCAATGCATTAGCCGACGACCTTGGACCTCTTGCCCGATCCATGGGAGACCGCCACCTTGGTGTCGGATTTGACCAACTGCTCGTCGTACGAAATGGATCGGCGCACCCCTTCAAAATGGAAATCTGGAATGCTGATGGGTCGCGTGCAGAAATGTGCGGCAACGGAATTAGATGTTTTGCCAAGTGGCTTTTTGATGAACAAGAAATTTCGGTTGGCGTCATTCATGTGGAAACAGACGGCGGCGTGCGGCGGCTCGATGTTTCCGGATATGAGAATGGATCCTTCAACGCATCGGTGGGAATGGGAGTTCCCGACTTTGAGCCTTCCCATATTCCGATGAAGGTGGATCGCGCTCGTACTCCTACGACGATCAATATCGAAGGACGTGAAGTAACCGTGACGGGTGTCTCGATGGGCAACCCTCATGCCGTCGCGTTTCAGAGCGACGTTGACGCGTTTCCATTGTCGGAGATCGGGCCACTGGTTGAAGACCATCCGCTATTTCCAGAGCGCGTGAACTTTGAGATCGTCCATGTGAAAAAAGAAGGTGGACACTTGATAACCAGGGTCTGGGAGCGGGGAGCCGGCCTTACCTTGGCGTGCGGGACGGGAGCCGCAGCGTCAGCCGCAGTTGCTATCCGGGCCGGAAAAACACCTCCGGGAGATGTGGTCGTCGACATGCCAGGGGGTGTCCTCCACGTAACATGGTGGGGCGATGACAACGAACTGATTTTGCGGGGACCTGCTGTCACGGTTTTCGACAGTGTCTGGCAGACTGCCTAAACCTAGGAGCTAACCCAACCCATGCCGCCGAACGAAATTAGATTCGCTGACCGTATCTCCAACCTACCTCCATACCTCTTTGCTGAACTCGACAAACTCCGGGACCGTAAACGAGCCGAGGGGGTTGACGTGATCAGCCTTGGCATCGGCGACCCCGACCTTCCGACACCAGACATAGTCCTTGACGCCCTAAATCAGGCTGCAAGAGACCCCTCCAACCACCGGTATCCCGAGTACTACGGCCTTGACGAACTCCGGGAAGCTATTTGCAATTGGTATCAGCAACGCTTCGGTGTAGTGCTCGATGCGACGACGCAGGTTGTTCCACTTATTGGCTCAAAGGAAGGCATTGCCCACCTTCCTCTAGCTCTCGTGAACCCTGGAGACACGGTGTTAATGACAGATCCCGGCTACCCCGTGTACGCCATAGGCACAATGCTCGCCGGCGGAACGTCCTACTCGATCCCATTGTCTGCGGACTCGAACTGGCTCCCTGACCTGAACAGCATTCCGTCCGACGTTTTGTCTAAATCTCAATTGCTTTGGTTGTGCTACCCCGGAAATCCAACTGCAGCGGTTGCGCCATTTGAGTTCTTTGAATCCGCCGTTGACTTTGCTCACAAGAACGGCCTGATCGTGGCTCAGGACGCAGCGTATTCGGAAGTTGTATACGACAACCACCGCTGTCGCAGCATCCTTGAAGTTCCAGGATCGCTGGATGTGGCCGTGGAATTCCACTCACTATCAAAAACCTACAACATGACCGGGTGGCGGGTTGGGTGGATGGTGGGAAACTCGGAGGTAGTGGAAGCTCTGGGCCGAATCAAAACAAATGTTGATTCTGGGATTTTCCAAGCGGTCCAGCACGCTGCGATCGCAGCATTGGATATCGATCAGGCATGGATAGACGCTCGAAACGCCCACCTTCAGGACCGACGGGATCGAGTCATTACCGCGTTGACAAGCTTGGGGATGAACCCGGAAGTTCCCAAGGCAAGCCTTTACTTATGGAGTCCAACACCAGGAAATACCCCCTCTGTAGAATTCGCGACACGGCTCATCGAAGAAACTGGCGTCATTGTCACCCCAGGAGTTGGGTTCGGGTCTGCTGGCGAAGGCTACTTCCGCATATCCTTGACGACACCAGACGACCGACTCGACGAAGCATTGGATCGCATTGCGAAACTCAACTTCTGATCGTAGCGCCTATTCTGGCCCATCAGAGACTGACGTTACCGGGCGGCTACTAGACGGCCGTCCAGAAAACGCGTTCCTTATAGGCATCGATGGTATCCAGGGAGTCGACGATTGGCCCGGCATCGAATCGCTTGGTGAACTTGCCCGTCTCGTTTCAACAGCAGGAGCTGCTGTAGTTGGCCAAACTTTACTTCGTATCCGCCGACCTACGCCCGCAACCCTTATCGGATCCGGTCAACTTCGGGAGGCCATCGCAAAAGCTCGTAGCCTTAAGGCTGAACTCCTTGCTGTTGATGCCGAACTCCACCCACGGCAACAGCGCAACATCGAAAACGCCTTTAAGGGAAAGGTTCTAGATCGGACCGCCATCATTCTTGACATCTTTGCCTCGCGCGCCAACACGGCTGAGGGACGATTGCAGGTCGAACGGGCTCAATTAGAGTACCTACTGCCCCGTCTATCCGAACTCTGGGTTCAATTTTCCAGACAACGCGGAGGCATTGGGCCGTTTAGGGGGCCTGGGGAGACGCAAATTGAGACCGACCGACGCTTATATCGAGAGCGCATAGCGACCCTAGATCGACGAATAGACGAGGTACGAGCCCGTCGTGCGAGTAGACGAAGTAGACGTGAACGAACCGGACTGTTGACCGCAGCACTGGTCGGGTATACCAATGCGGGTAAGAGCAGTCTTCTGAATGCCCTTACTGGATCCAACGCTCGAGTCGAAAACCGTCTGTTTGCAACCTTGGACCCTATAACTCGTGCAGTGGCGTTGCCAGGTGGGGGATCCATGTTATTGACGGACACCGTAGGTTTTATTCAACGGCTACCCACCCGCCTCGTCAAAGCTTTCAGAGGAACACTCGAAGAAGCCTTAGCTGCAGACGTCGTAATTCACGTCGTAGATCTAGCAAATAAGAACTACAACCGACAGATCTCGGTCGTGGAAGAAACCCTGTTGGAGATTGGTGCTGGACGCAGGCCCATGGTCACAGCCCTCAACAAATGTGACGCTGCAGGTATTCCGGATTTACACGAATTTCCAAACGCGGTTGCCACTTCCTCAATAACAGGCGACGGTCTTAAAGAACTTCTGAATCGCTTAGATGAGATCGAGCGGGATCGATCCCTTGATATAGAAGTCGAACTCCCCTACAACGCCGGAAATCTGGCGGCCCTATTTCATGATCGAGGCCATGTTGCTTTTGAATCATTTGGGCCCAACGGCACACGGCTTAAAGGAAAGATTCCTTCGGCGCTGGTCGACAGATTTGGACCGTACCGCATCTGAGTTTCAGAAACAGCGTGTACAACACCTCGTCGTTATCGCGAACGCTGCCAGACGACGATTAATCCAAATGCGACGGCCACCAGCCAAAGCATCGCTGCTGGGACGAGCCACGCACCACCACCGATCATTACCGCCCATGCATTCATTGTTACAAGACCCACAAAAGACACTCCCACAGCAGCAAGGAACAGCAACAGACGCCTGAGAGGTCCTGATCGAAGCCAGTCGCCGCGCAAGGGACGACCGGAGGAGCACGCACGACACACCCGCCAACCAGCCATATTTACTGTCTGGCAGGTCCTGCATTGCCAGGTTGCACCTGGAATCCCGTCCGCCGTGGCCAGTTTCGAGCGCACCTGATTCTCAGTTTCGACCTGCTCCGTTGTGGTTGTAGCCATTGGTCAACTCTGTGAGGTCGGAGCTGTTTGACGCCGCGCTCGCTTGGCTGCGTCCTCAACCGATTGGCTATACCGGTCAAACACCTCACGTAGCCGTCCCGTTTCATAGTGGGCATAGATTCTCTTCGTGGTGTCCGGAGAAGCATGGCCCAAAATGTCTTGCACCTCCGATAGATTTGCACCTCGGTTGAGCAGGGTGGTCGCCTTTAGATGTCTAAAATCGTGAGTCGTAGCAGCAACCCCAACCGTTGCGGCATGAGCTTTAACAAGCTTCCAAATTGCCTGCGGGGTAAGCCTGAGCTTTTCACCGCCTCGCCCAGAACTCTTGGGCGTACCACGATGCCGAATGAATAATGGTGCATACACATCGTTTCTGGCGTCGACATAGGTGCGAATCGCTTCACGTGTGTCGTCATCAAAAAAGACAACCCGTTCCCGGTTCCCCTTACCGGTGATAAGAGCCTGGCTTGCCCGACCGTCGTCAACATCATTTCTGTTCAGCCGAGCAACCTCGTCTCTCCGCATCCCCGTACAAAAAAGTACTAGCAAGAGCGCTCTGTCACGGCGTACACGCAGCCGGTAATCCGAATTCCCCGTCTCGGCAACCAACTTTGGAAGATCGTTCTTTACATAATCAACGATCAATGCAAGCCCATCATCAACTCGTGGCGTCTTGTACGCAGGCTTATCTCGAACGGCCCGTAACATTTCTAGCGCCCGTTCAAGAAGGACACCGTCGATATACCCTTCACGCATGCAGTGTCTTAAGAAAGCACGAACCGAAGCTAGATACGTATTTATAGTCGACTGACGATCACGACCAAATGAATCGATCATATTCAGATAGAACTGCTCCAGAACATTCTGCTCAAGGTTCGCGACAAGACGATCGTCACCAATCCACGCAACGAACCTATTCAAGCCCGTCTGATAGGTCCCTCGAGTTCGTTGAGACTTGGCTCGAAGGGCCAACAAAAAAGCGTCGACTGCGCTTCCGATCGTAATACTCATGAGACAGGTTTACATAACCATTATTTTGCCAGGCACATCAAAGTACACCATCCAGGGCAAGAAATATATGAATATTTCTGTATTCCAATCCATGGACTCTTATTCCATCATCACTCGCAACCCTTAGATTCCACATGGCAGATCGTTATACGTCCACCAACGCGCAAACTGGATACGTTGTTGTTCCCATACGGAACTTCCGGATCCGTAATGAGAACTACCACGTAGAGTCCATGTACAAGCATCTTTAGCCTTACCTGGTTTCCCGGGCATTGGAAACAGGTATTCAGTATAGTAGATCTAATACACATTAGTTCTACTAGATGCACATTTGACTACATCTTACGCCGAGTACGCCGAGCAGGATGAAAGCGCAGAATCTCT